>NZ_LNDC01000077.1 GCF_001870905.1 Geitlerinema sp. PCC 9228 | reverse complement strand
ACTACTATCGGCTCTTGGTCTAGCCACTACTACGGGAACCTGGCTGTTCCCAAGCCCCGTCGCTTTAGCGCGGGGTCAGTGACGCAATCCTGCAAAGCACAAACCGTTTTTTTCTGCTGTGCGAAGGTCATTTCTGGGAAAATCGGCAAGGATAGAACACTTTTGGCTGTTGATTCGGCGACGGGGAAACAACCGGCTGTGTACCCCAAAGATTGATAGACCGGTTGTAAATGTAAAGGAATAGGATAATAAACCATGGTAGCGACACCGGCAGCTTGTAACTGCTGGCGAATGCGATCGCGAAATTCGCTACTATAGCTGGAACCATCCCAAACGCGAATAGTATATTGATTCCAAACGCCACATCCGTCAGACAATTCTTGAGGCAAAATCACCGCAGGTTGGTTGGCTGGCATAGCTTCCGACAGTTCCTTCCCCACCAACATGGTTTTGCCACAGCCATTTTGCAACAAATCCTGATAGTTGGCTTGTAACTCCCGCCGCCGCTGGTTCCAACTATCCAAATAGCGAAGTTTAATATTTAAAATCGCCGCTTGAATGGCATCCAGGCGGCTGTTGGTACCAGTCACTTCGTGGTAGTAGCGACAACGGCTGCCGTGTTCTTTCAACATGCGTACTTTAGCAGCGAGATTGGGGTTGTTGGCAACAATAGCACCACCATCGCCGCAAGCGCCTAAATTTTTGGTGGGGAAAAAACTAAAACAGCCAATATCGCCGATACTGCCGCATTTTTGTCCGCCCCAGGTAGCGCCAGTTGCTTGGGCACAATCTTCGATAACATATAAATTATAGGCCCTAGCGATCGCATTGATAGCGCTCATATCCGCCGGTTGTCCGAACAAATGCACTGGTAAAATAGCTTTGGTGCGATCGCGAATTGCCTTTTCAATCCATTGCGGATCCAAATTCAACGTACGCGGGTCAATATCCACAAAAACCGGCGTTGCGCCAACCATCGCAATCGCTTCTGCAGTCGCAATAAACGTAAACGGCGTCGTAATCACCTCATCACCAGGACCAATTTCCAACGCCTTTAACGCCAAAAACAGCGCATCCGTACCGGAATTGCAAGCCACACATGACGACACCTGGTGGTAAGCCGCAAATTGCGCCTCAAACTCGCTTACCGGCGTACCGCCAATGTAACGTCCCGATGCTAGCACCTCAGCCACGGCTTGGGCAGCTTCTGCCTTAATGGTTTCGTATTGCTGCGCCAAATCCAGAGGGGGAATCTTATCCACGCTTAAAACCCCAAATTCGGAAAAATTTGCCACTCCCTTCTAGAATATAATTTCTGTAGCCGATATGGGGAAACAATTCTGGACAGTTTTCACAACGCCTACGCCAACCCCGCGATAAACTAGAAAACGGAGAAACCAGATAGCGGCAAACTGATGAGGGGCACGCAAACAGAATTCTCTCCTTTAATCGAAGATAGGGAACGCTTGGAAAGCCGTTTGCGGGAAATTCCGCCAGTTCCCGGCGTGTATATCATGCGGGATGGGGAAAATCGCATTCTGTATATCGGCAAATCCAAAAAATTGCGATCGCGGGTCCGTTCCTATTTTAGCCCATCCCAACAATTAAGCGATCGCATCCAACTCATGGTGCGCCAAGTCGCCGACATAGAATTTATCGTCACCGACACCGAAGAAGAATCGCTGATTTTAGAAGCGAACCTAATCAAACAACACCAACCTTATTTTAACGTTTTATTAAAAGACGACAAAAAATATCCCTATTTGTGCATTACCTGGTCGGAAACTTACCCCCGCATTTTCGCCACCCGCAAGCGACGCCGGCAAAATCCCCAGGACCGCTATTACGGACCCTATGTAGACGCGCACCAACTCTACAGTACCCTAAACCTCTTAAAACGAATTTTTCCCCTGCGCCAGCGTCCCAAACCCCTATTTAAAGACCGTCCTTGCCTCAACTACGACATTGGCAGATGTCCTGGCGTATGCCAACAGTTAATTTCCCCATCGGAATATCGAGAAATCGTCCAACGGGTAGCGATGGTGTTCCAGGGGAGAACCGAAGAATTGGTTAACAGCCTGCAAAAACAGATGGAAACAGCAGCAGCAGCGCAAAATTTTGAAGTAGCGGCGCGGTTGCGGGACCAAATTCGCGGTTTGCAAAAATTAGGGGTAGACCGCAAGGTTACTTTACCAGACGACCGAGTTTCGCGGGATGCGATCGCGATTGCCAGCGACGACCAACGCGCCTGCATTCAATTATTCCAGTTTCGCGCCGGACAATTGGTAGGACGTTTGGGATTTTTGGCGAATGCCGGGGAAGCCGGGGAAATTTGTTCGCGGGTTTTATCGGAACACTATCGCGATGTGGATGCGGTGGAAATTCCCACGGAAATTGTGGTGGAAACAGATTTGCCAGACCGAGAAATGCTGGCGGCATGGTTGGGTAGCCGCAAAGGCAAGCAGGTATCGTTTGTGGTTCCCCAACGGCAAGTGAGAAATGGTGGGAACAATCGTGGGTCGGTTCTGGCGATGGTGAAACAAAATGCGGAATACGAACTGCAACGGCTGCAACGAATGAGCGATCGCAATACAGCCGCCTTGCAAGACGTAGCGGAAATCTTAGATTTACCCAAAGTTCCCCATCGCATTGAAGGATACGATATTTCTCACGTTCAGGGGTCGGATGCCGTAGCTTCGCGGGTGGTTTTCCTGGATGGATTGCCAGCCAACCAGCAATACCGCCACTATAAAATTAAAAATCCCAATGTACAAGGGGGTCATTCCGACGATTTTGCCAGTATGGCGGAAGTTATCCAACGGCGGTTTCGCCAGTATCGGGATATGGATGTGGAAATGTCGCATCCGGATGATTTTCCCGATTTGGTGTTAATTGACGGCGGCAAAGGTCAGCTATCGGCGGCGGTAGATGTTTTGCAGCAGATGAATTTACTGCAACACCTGCGCGTTGTGGGGTTGGCAAAGCAGCGGGAGGAAATCTTTTTGCCAGGGGAGTCGCTGCCGTTGGAAACAGATGCCGAACAACCGGGGGTACAGTTATTGCGACGTTTGCGGGATGAGGCGCATCGGTTTGCGGTGAGTTTCCATCGCAGCCGACGGGACAAACGTATGAAGCGATCGCTTTTAGAAGATATTCCCGGCTTAGGTTTCCAACGGCAGAAACAATTGTTGGCTCATTTTCGTTCGGTGGACTACATTCGCATAGCCACGCCGGAACAACTTGCAGAAGCGCCAGGCATTGGTCCCCATTTGGCGAAACAAATTTACGATTATTTTCATCCCGATGCTTCTTAACTTTCCGATGGATTTTGCTTGTCGTTCATGTTGCCGCTGGGGAACAGTCTGGCTGGCAGGAGACGGACCAATTCTTGACCCAATCGCTGGTATAGGAACATATCCTGGGAATGGATTTTGGCATAGCCGGTACCTCCGGGTCGCAGTCGGTCTTCTCCTTGGGGATTGTCTACGATGACCTGTACGGGGATGACTCGCTTTTTGGTTTCTTGGTCGGTGGTGACTTCTTTGCCGATGGCGTGAACTTCGGCGGGGTAGGGATCGAGTTTATCTTGTTTGGAACGGAAGCTAACGGATTTGCCTGCTTCCACAAATTGGATATCTTCTTGGCGAATTTTGACGTTGGCGACCAGTTGTTGGAGGTTGGCGATTGTCATCAAAGCGGTGGGTTGGGAAGCGTTGGGTTCGATTAAATCTCCTTCTCGCAAATCCAAGTTGCCGTCTGCTAAAACTGTACCAGTTATGGGAGCGCGTATGGTGAGGTACTGTTGCACAAACCGATGCGGAACGCCGTTGAGGAATCACCACACCTTGGGTTCGGAAAGCTTCGGCGGTGCGAATAATAGCGCCTAAATTGTGGGGATCGGTAATGCCGTCGGCAGCGATTAAGACTGGAAAATCCGTAGCGGCTTTGGCGGCAGCCACCAAGTCTTCTAAATCTTGATATTGGTAGGCAGCCATTTGCGCCACAATCCCTTGATGGTTTCCCCCTTGGCTGAGGCGGTTTAAATGTTGGGGATCGGTTTTTTGGATGACGGTTCCTTGTTGCTTGGCTTGTTGCAAAAGGGGTTGAAATCGAGAATCTTTTTGCAGGGAGGCGACCAACCAAATGCGATCGAGGGGTCTTCCCTGTTCCAAACAAGACAAAACGCTGTGGCGTCCAAACACAAGATCTTTTTGAGAACTTTCAGATGGTGCCGGTTCGGCAGATTTTTTGTGGTGGGATTGATGGGGGGGTTTGGCTTTTGATTTGGATGGGGAACGATGGGGTGAAGAAGCCATAGAAACATTGCCAAAATTGCAAACGACGCTTTCCGTTTTCCCAACTGCGAAGCGATATGCTGTTAGGTGGGAGAGTTGTTAAACATTTTATTATAGCGTACTTTCGCTCCAATTGGCTACCCCTGCAGCCAACCATGGCACGCCTCGCTCGGCTGGCACGGACACAAATCTCCCCAAGCAAGCTATAAATTCTTAAATTCTTAGCTATCTATATTTTTTAATAACCGAATTTTTAAAAAACGAAATTAGAATTTTATCTACAAAATAATTTGAAATATCATTAAGATTTCATTGCTTGTACATATCTGTTTTTTTTATGGTGGTATTTCCCAAAATTTCCTGACGAATGCGTTTTCCCACAGAAATACCCCCTGTAAGGCATCTTGAGCTTATACATTTTGAAAGATTATATTGAGGAAACAAACAATGGCAAAAATCGATATTGCACCGGGGGTTACTTATCTCGATCGAGACAGTTGGTCCGCCGACCCTAACTTTCCCCGTCGCGGTGATATTGTTCCCCGAAGCTATCGCGATCGCGTTTTCATTCACCACACCGTTATTGTTGACTCCGACCCATCGAAAAACTTGTGGGAAACAGAAAGCCATGTTATCAACCAAATGCAAAAATTACAAACCATTCGACCGGATTTGGGATACGATGTCCCTTATAACTTTGTGGTCTTTTTAATGAATACAAAAACCCCATCCATCTATGTATGTGAAGGTCGCGGAGAAGACCGTTCCGGAGCGCATACCAGGGGATTTAACGATCGCGCTATTGGTATTGCCTTGCAGGGAGACTTTGAAAACTACAACCTCGATCTCCACCCCTATACCGATTTAATCTCTCAGTTTTTGGGTTGGCTAAAATTTGACCCCAATGCTAGCAATTATGGCGGACCCTACGCACCACTATCCCATCTAGGAACTGTAACACCGAACCATAGCGATCGCGAAGTTTTTGCCCATCGAGATGTGGACGAAACCGACTGTCCTGGAGATGCCGCGCTCGCAGTTTTATCCCAACTACGCTTTATCAACCCAAACAAACAGTATACCAAAATTGATGCAGAAATCAACGGCAAAAAGTTTGCCGAAGCCGCCATTGTCGCCAACAAGCAACCCTATGTAAAACAAGACCTAGCAGTCAAAACGCTAGGATACGAACCAGACCAAAGCATTCCCCGAAAAAAACAAAATGACGTTGTTTACATTCGTGCCAATAGTCTGGTTTCGCTAAATGTTGGTGTTCACTTCCAACGCGATCGCAACACCGTTGTTATCAATTTTCCATCCCAATTCGAACGCATTCAAGGAACTGGAAAAGCCAGTGCCGCACAACTAACGAATTTTCTCAAAAATCATAACTCCGGACAATTTGTCGATCGCTTTCCCCACATCGCTGAGGTATATGTAGAAGAAGCAGAAAAAGAAGGAATCAATCACGATATTGCCTTCTGTCAAATGTGTCTGGAAACCGGTTATTTAGCCTTTCATGGTATAGTAGAAGCCAGCCAAAACAATTTTGCTGGATTGGGAGCTATTAACGAGAACAAACAAGGTGCTTCCTTCCCCGATACCAAGACTGGTGTAAAAGCTCATATCCAGCATCTGAAAGCTTACGCAACCACCGAACCAATTAACAATCCACCCATTGTCGATCCGCGATTTGACCTGGTTCAACCTCGTGGTTCTGCAGCAACAATTGATGACCTTGCCGGAAAATGGACCCCATCCGAAGATTACAGTTCTAAAATTACAGCAATTTTGCGGGATTTGTATCAAAGCTTTGATATTTCCACCATCCCCAACCATGAAAATTTGCAAGCTTAGGAAAATTTTCCAGCGCCAGCGATCGCTCATCCCCCCCCTACAGGGTTTCCCAATTTCTAGATATATTCCGTTTATATTTGATGTGAAATTGCTATATAGCGTTTTCACTTGGCGTGTATATGATGCAATTGGTAGGGGCGGTTCGCGAACCGCCCCTACAGGGTTTCCAAATTTCTAGATATATTCCGTTTATATTTGATGTGAAATTGCTATATAAAACCAAATCCGTACTGAGAAAACCCGATAAATTCCCCAGGCTAAGGCTACAACTTCTGGTGGTTTTCCCCTCCTCCCCCTCTTCTATCTCAAATATGATTTACACACATCGGATTTGGTATGAATCATATTCGGGCAGACTACCGTAATTTGGATCCACGGGAACCCTCGTAACAGCCACCAAATTTCATTTTCACCATCGAAAAAAAATGCTATAAAACAACATACAAATCCTGCCCTCTACCAACCTCTCCATTTCCCTATGCAGCAAAACGAATCTATCAGAAACCTTTTAGAAAATGTAGCAGCAGGCAACATACCCCCGGAACAAGCCCAAGAACAGCTAAAATTTCTCAACGTGCAAGCTGTAGGAGATTTCGCGCAGATTGACAACCACCGCAGCCTGCGCACCGGATTTCCAGAAGTGGTCTACGGCGCTGGGAAACCCCCCGCACAAATTGTAGAAATTATGCTGGCAATGCGGCAGAAATCTCCCCTGGTGATGGCAACCAGAATCTCGCCAGAAGTGTATCGGCAAATTCAACCCAAAATTCCGGAACTGCATTACTACGAAACTGCTCGCATTTGTTCCATTCCTTGCTATCCCAGCCCCAAACCCGGGAAAATTGCTGTTTTGTGTGCGGGTACTTCTGATTTGCCTGTAGCGGAAGAAGCAGCGGTGACGGCAGAATTATGCGGTTTTTCCGTACGGCGTTTTACGGATGTTGGCGTTGCTGGTATCCATCGCTTGCTCAACCACCGAAAAGCGATCGCTTCTGTAGATGTTTTAATTGTGGTAGCTGGTATGGAAGGGGCTTTGCCCAGCGTAGTAGCTGGTTTGGCGGATTCTCCCGTGATTGCTGTTCCCACCAGTATCGGTTATGGTGCTAGTTTTAACGGTTTGGCACCTTTGCTGACCATGCTGAACTCCTGTGCCCCCGGGATTGGCGTGGTCAACATCGACAACGGCTTTGGGGCAGCGATTCTGGCTGGGCAAATTTTGCGCACGGCAGTTGGTTTGCGGGATAGGGAGCCATCTTAGGAGTAAGTCTCAGTGCTTGCTTGGTTCCCCCCCGCGTTTGTTTTTGCAGTAGTTCAAAATAAATAAGCAATGGTTGTCAACAGTTTAGAAACAATTGTAGATGCGGCGGATATTGTCGCTTTTGAACAGTTGCCCCAACAGCGCCAGCAAAAGATAAAAAAGGCGCTCTCACCTAGGGCATCTTTGCCGGAATGTATGGTTGTTCCCCAAACGCCGGAAGCTTTGGCGGAAGTGGTTGCCCTGGCTTATAAAAATGGCTGGGGCATCTTACCCACCGGCAACAGCAGCAAAATTGATTGGGGAGGCTTGGCATCCGGTGTCAAACTAATTGTTAGCACCGAGCGTTTGTGCGGCGTGGTGGAACATGCGGCGGGTGATTTAACGCTGACAGCGGCTGCGGGAACGCCTTTTGCGGAAGTGCAGGCGACGATGGCGGCAGAAAATCAGTTTTTGGCGCTGGATCCAACCTACCGCGATCGCGCTACCCTAGGAGGTATGGTAGCCACCGCAGATTCGGGATTTTTACGACAGCGGTATGGCGGTGTGCGCGACCAGTTGATTGGCATTTCCTTTGTGCGTTCCGATGGCGTTTTTGCCAAAGCGGGAGGGCGCGTCGTCAAAAATGTTGCCGGCTACGACATGATGAAATTATTTACCGGCTCTTACGGCACCTTAGGAATTTTAACCCAAGTGACATTTCGCGCTTATCCCATGCCACCGGCAGCTACCACAGTTGTGATTAGCGGCGATGTCTCCCAAATCGCGGAAGCTGGCAAAATGCTGTTGGCTTCAACGCTTACTCCAACGGCTTTGGAATACGTATCTGCCAGTGCAATGGCTCAATTAGACATGGGAAATGAGATGGGATTGTGGGTGCGGTTTCAAAGCACACCAGAAAGCGTGGAAGAACAGGCTAAAAATACCGTTAAAATCCTGGAAAATGTAAGTATAAATGCCCAAATTTATGGGGATGCTAATGAAAGCGATTTATGGAAAAGATTGTCAACTTTTATGGAATCACCGTCCCCAGGATGGGAAATTCTCGGCAAAATAGGAGTAAAACCTACATCAGCGGTGGCTTGTCTCGACCAAATTCCAAAAGGCGCGATCGCTTGTATGCGGGGTCGCAGCGGTTTGGGAAGAATTCGTTTTCCCTACCAAGAGGGGCAGCCAACCAGCGATGAAATTAAACGTTTGCGAGCTTTTTGCGAAACCGAACGCGGTTTTCTGACCATTTTAGAAGCTCCTCCAGCACTCAAAAACCAAATCGATGTTTGGGGCTATTCGGGAAACGCCTTTTCCTGGATGGAGAAAATTAAAAATCAATTTGACGATCGCAAAATTCTCAATCCCTATCGTTTTGTCGGTGGCATTTAGAAAATTTTGGTTCTAGAAAACTTTTCACACTTTTCAAATAGGATTTCATATGACACAATCGGAAAATCCCCAAACCAGACCAGCCAAATTAGAGGATATCCAAACAGAAGAATCTCCAGAAATTCCCACCCACGAAGCCCCCTTACAATTTCCTACCTTTGACAGCAAAAATCCCCCCCAGCAAGATATCATCGATACCTGCGTGCATTGCGGGTTTTGTTTGGCTACCTGCCCCAGCTATCGCGTCATCGGCAAAGAAATGGATTCTCCCCGGGGGCGTATTTATTTGATGGATGCCATCAACAAAGAAGATGTGCCTCTAGAACCCGCTACCACCCAGCATTTTGACACCTGTTTGGGTTGCCTTGCCTGTGTCACTACCTGCCCTTCCGGGGTGGCTTACGATCGCTTAATTGCTGCCACTAGACCCCAAGTAGAGCGTAACGTAGAACGTTCTTGGCGCGATCGCTTCATTCGGGGGTTGATTTTCTCCCTATTTCCCTACCCCCGCCGGCTGCGTTGGCTGCTAGCCCCCTTATTTTTATATCAAAAACTGGGATTGCAAAAACTAGTGCGCGCCACCGGTTTGCTACCCAAAATCTTCCCCCGCCTGGGTGCCATGGAATCCATTCTGCCGCAACTAACGCCAGATGCCTTTCGCGACAATTTCCCCACGGTGATTCCCGCCCAAGGAGAAAAACGCTATCGGGTTGGTGTTATTCTAGGATGCGTGCAGCGTTTGTTTTTCCATCCCGTCAACGAAGCCACCGTGCGGGTGCTAACTGCCAACGGTTGCGAGGTTGTAATTCCGCCAAGTCAAGGCTGTTGTGCGGCATTGCCCGCCCACCAAGGTCAAGAAGCCCAAGCCCAAAGCCTTGCCCGTCAGTTGATTGATTCTTTTGCAGGCATGGATTTGGATGCTGTTATTATCAATGCTGCCGGTTGCGGGCATACATTGAAAGAATACGGTCATATTTTGGAAGACGACCCAGAATATCGGGAAAAAGCTGCCAATTTTGCCGCCAAAGTGCGCGACGTGCAGGAATTTTTGGCAGAAGTAGGCATGACGGCGGATTTGCATCCCGTCAGCGACCAAGAATTGCCCATTGTTTTTCAAGATGCCTGTCACCTACTACACGGGCAACAAATTAGCCTGCAACCCCGGCAAGTTTTGCAACAAATTCCCAATATCCGTTTGCGCGAACCTGTGGATGCGGCACTGTGTTGCGGCAGTGCGGGGGTTTACAATATGTTGCAGCCGCAAGTAGCAGATGAGTTGGGCGAACAGAAGGTAGAGAATTTGTTCGATACGGGGGCAGAGTTAATTGTTTCGCCCAATCCCGGTTGTTCGTTGCAAATTCAAAAACACATGCGCCTGCAAGGGAAGGAAATGCCGTTGATGCATCCGATGGAATTATTGGATTTATCCATTCGCGGGCAAAAGTTGTAGAAAGGTTTTCCAATTCAGTTGGAAATGCCCCTCATTTTTTATCCGCAACTGTAGGGGCAACCCCCCGTGGTTGCCCCCCCAATTCATGTCTCTTCCGTTTTCCTCGCCAAACGATTGCCCCGACGGCATACCAAATCAAACGAACATTGCTCGCAGGCTTCTTGCTTTCTATCGGGGTTGACGGGATAGTATCCAGCTTGCAAATAATACTTGACTTTTTCAGCAAAATGTGCTATGTCCTCTTGCGCTGTTGCCTTTTTCGTTTTGTTGAAAATTTTGCCTTTGGTCAAAGAATAGTAAACAGTTGCTGCGACTGGCTGGTTGGGAAACAAACTTGGGGCAGCTACCTGGGCGTAGAGGGGTAATTGAATGTCAATTTTTAGTTGCCCTTGTTGGTCTTTGATGCCTTTGGGAGGGTTAGATGCGGTTTTATAATCGACAATGCGCAAGCCGTCTTTGGTAGAATCTATGCGATCGATATAACCGGTAATTTGCAAGTCATGCCAGGTGCCCTCAAAACGTTTTTCCGTATCTTGAATGGTGGCACCCGGTGGGAGAAAGTCAGTTTGGGAAATAGCGTGGCGCAATGTATTCAAATGTTCTTGACGCCTGGCTTGCCAACCTTCCACTGCGGCAATTTCTGCGGCGATTTTTTCGTCTTTTTCGGCTTCATCGAAGGCGGTTTCTAAGGTCGTTTCTAGGGTTTCCTTTTCAATTTCGCTCAATACTCGTTGGGCAAATTTTTCTAAGACTTTGTGATATAGTTTGCCTTTCAAAGAATAGCTTAACTCGGTATCGGCTTCTGTTAGTTCTTCCAGTTTCAACAGGCGGCTGGCAAACCACTGGAAGGGGCAATGACCGATTTGCGTGAGTTGGGAGGCGCTGAATTTTCGTCGGTTGGGGTCGATGGAAATTTGGATGGCACCGTCGTATTCGTTGTAAGGGGCGGTGCTTTCTCGCTGTTTTTCTACTTCCCAGGCGTGTTGGATGGTGGGTAAAATGCGATCGCGTTTGGATAGTTTTTGAACAAGCTGCTGGTTTTGCAAAGCGATGCGACGGGCGGTTTCCCAACTTGCGATCGCGAGGGGAGGCGGTTCGCTGGGTGATATTTCTAAAGATTCTAAATAGGGGCTGGGGTCGTAGTTTTCTTGAGAGATAAGCTTGGGATAGGAAAACGTGAGGCTTTCGGTGGCGGTTCCCAATAAATTATAAAAGGCAAAAGCTTCCTGGCGGGCATATTGGGGAGCAGTGTTGATGGGAATTCCTTGTTGGCGCAACCATTTGCGATCGCAAAAATCCAACATGGGGTCGTCTTGAATGGGTTGAGGAAGCAGGCGCGAAGCCATTCCCACCACAAAAATATGTTGGTATTGGGCACCAAATAGGGAAATGGGATTGTGCAATGCCACGCCGCCGCGACCTGGTTGGGCGGGAACTGTGGTTAAATTAAGAGTAGCGATCGCTTCTTCAATAAATTCCGCACGGGAAACCACAATATTTTCCCGACGTTTTTGCAACAGGGCTAATGCCTCCTTCCATTGATAAAAAGCAACGATTTCCCGCGCCCAACGGGCAGCCCTTTGTCGAATTTGCCAATCGGTTAAAATCTGCTGCAATCGGGAAACCCAATTTTCATAGGTATCCCGTTCGTTGGTTGCCAACAAAGATAAATCGACACCGGCTTTTTGCCATTGGGAAATCCCTTGGGGATGGAATTGACGCACTTGTTGCCATTCATCCGGCGACAAACGCCCGGCGAGGGGATGGCGCAACACCCTCGCCGTCAGTTCGAAGGGAAAATCCTGGTCAATAGCTTGCAGCAAATCCTGCATCCAAGCCCCCAATCTAGTTTCCGATAGAGGAACAGCATACAACGCCCGCACGGGAACTTGGTATTCTGTAGCAATATCGAGGATGGTATCTCCGTAAAAAGCATCATTGCGGGCAACAATCGCAATATCGCGTGCCAAAACCCCCCGACGCAGCAGGCTTTTAACTTTGCCCATAATGCCGCGAACTTCAGCTTCTAGATGGGGATAGGCATAACAAGGCACTTCCGCCGGTGGGGAACTGTTGCCTAAAAATTTTTCCTGCAAGCGAGTGCCTAGGTTAGGTGTAGCAGATGTGGCGGGTTCGCTTTCAACTTGCCAACCTTGTTGTTGTAACTGCGCCAAGGCATCTCGATTGTCGGCAAACCAATCTGCATCGCCGCTAGGCAAGACCAAAATGCTACCATCGCCGGCTATGGCATCGACAAACGCCAATTGGTCGGGAGTTAAATAAAAATATCCGTAAATAAATAAGGGCGTTTCGCCAAACGCCCCGACGTGGAAAGTTTGATTTTCCTGCTGACAAGCCTGCCAAAACTGTTCCGCTTGGTCTACCCAACCATTGGCATGTAGCTGTTGTTGGTAGGCGGGAACCAAAGACACACAGGAAGGCATATCCACCGCGTTGGTTTCAAAAGCTTGCCCTGAATCAAGTTGAAGGTCACCCCCGGAACGCAGCAAGTCTCTAACGGTGGGCATCATTGCCCGGGCAGTTCCCGGTATATCGCTGCAATTGTATACTTGTTCGATAGCCAAACACAGCGCCTGATGGGCGATTAAAGGAGGTGCGATCGCTTTTCCGACGCGAGACAAACGTTTTTGGGCGAGACGTTCCAACGTATAGTAGGGTTGGTAGGGCAGTCTCACCGTTTTGGCAGCTTGCGGTGTTGCAGCCACCAGCTGCAATTGATGCGTTTGTATCTGTTGGCGATACCAATCTGGTGAGTAGGTAGCAGTGCAAACGGTGCGCATGGCGATGGAATGATAGGAAGAAGGGGAATAGGGGGAAGAGATAGGGTTGGTTTTCCCTATGTTCCTATACCCCAATTTTATATCCTACCATTACATAAGGGAATTTAAACGGGACTGATAGGTATTGCGATTGGTACCATAGCCGTTTTTCGCTGTTTGTGGGTCGAGCATGCTTTTAAGCCGTTCGATGCGTTTTTCCGTATCGGGATGGGTGCTGAGGAATTCGGGGATAGAAGCCCCGCCGGTTAGTTTTTCAAAGAATTGAATCATTTCCCACTGGGCATATCCAGCGCGACCGAGGGTTTCCACACCCAAACGGTCGGCTTCGTATTCGTGTTCGCGGCTTCTGGGGCGACGTAGGGCAAATTCGGCACCCAGCTGCACGGCAGTGCTGTGGTCAATCCCCGAGGCGGTGATAATGCCCCGTTGAATGGCAGCGTTGCTCATTTGTTTGAGAGCGTGTTTTTCGGCGATATGCCCGATTTCGTGAGCGATGACACTAGCTAATTGGGCTTCGTTGTCGGCTTCGCGGATTAAGCCAGTGTGCACGTAGACATAACCACCCATGGTGGCAAAGGCGTTCACGCTATCGTCTTCGACTACTTGGAAGGTGTAGGGGATATCGGAGCGATCGCTTTTTTTCGCTAGTCTTTGCCCGATATTGTTCACGTATCGAGTTAGCCTCTCGTTATCAGAGATAGCCAAATTTTCTTCTTCAATAAGATATTCATTGATATCTTTGCCCAGTTCCACTTCTTTTTCCGGGGACATATTAGAAAGTTGAATCCCTTGAATGACTTGAACGCCCCCGCGCAGCAAATCACCCAAGGAAAAGGCTTGTACTTCAGCAGTGGAACCGAGTACCAAACTACTAGCCGTGGCTACCGATAAAACCGGCAACAACCAACGACGTCGGGTTGGGGATTTATAGAATTGAATGGAGAAAGGATGAGACATGATAACTTTGGTGAGTGCAGAACGAACAATATAATTTTCTCAGAACCAATCCCATGGCTCTGCATTTTTCTATTTGTTTCTATATTAACCGACGTGATTCCGGGAAAAATGTTGCTGTTCGGTCGGGTTTCCGTATGGTAGTATCGGGGCGTCGGAGCATCGGAGCATCGGAGCATCGGGGCATCGGAGCATCGGGGCATCGGAGCATCGGAGCATCGGGGCATCGGAGCATCGGGGCATCGGGGCATCGGGGCATCGGAGCATCGGGGCATCGGAGAAAACAACCAATTATATCTCCCAAGCTCCCAAGCTCCCAAGCTCCCACGCTCCCACGCCCCCACGCTCCCATGCTCCCACGCTCGGTACGCCCCCACGCTCGGTACGCTCGGTACGCTCCCTAACGACGGCGGCGACTGCCACCGGAACGACGGGAAGAACCGCTGCTACCAAAGCCTCGCCGAGAACTGGGTTTGCGGATGTTTTCTCGGGAAGAACCGCCAGAGCGTCGCAGGGTGTTGCCACCGTAGCCGGAACCTGTACCTCTGGAACCAGTGGAACGATTGGTACGGGTGGTGCTGCTCGGGGAGCCAATACGACCGGTGGTTCGCAGGTTGGCTTGACGATTTTTGACGGCAGCTGGGGGTTCTTTATGTTGCTGGCGGTAGCTTTGTACGGCACTGCGATAGGTATCCCCAGAACCGCCATATCCGGTCATAACGGAACCTGGTTGGTACGGTGGTGGTACGTAGTAGCTGGGGGAAAATAGCATGCTGCCTATGGCTTGACCGGCTAAAGCTCCGGCAAATGGTGCCCAAAAGTTAGATTCCCGACGTACAACAACGGTTTCTTGCTGCCCGGTTTGTGGGTCGTTGCGGGTTTCGGTTACGGCGTGAACGTACTCAATGCGAAAGTCTGGGGTTAAGTGCAAGGAAACTTCGTTTCCCTCTACTTTTAAATAAGAACTTTTGCCTTGGTTGCGTTCTTCTTCAGTTAAGGCTGCCATTTTTAGGTCGCTGGTGCGAACCATGGGGGGAGAAGCGTTGAGCAAAAATATGGTATATTCGCCGGTGGCATCGTCGTAAGATGCCTGTTGGACTGGATATTCGCCATTTTGCAGTTGGGTGGGGGCGCTACTGCGGTTGGCAACGGGGGTACCGCTTTTCATTTCGCTTTGAGAAGGGCTGCCGCCGCAAGCACTCATTGTACTGCTGAGCAGTACGACCATGAGTAAAGCGATGGTTTGACGAAAGGTTGTGGTTAACATAGGCTTTGATTATATTTCACCAGGATAGCAACAATTTTTATGCTGGAATTGGACAATGAAATGGAACGATTTATAAGGGAATTAGTTCTGGAAAATTGCTGAGAACTTGTTCTTCGGTAAGTTCTTCACCAAAACGTGCTGGGGAGAAATGAACTTGAATGGCACGCAGTCTTTCTTGGTGGTGCAGGGTAATTAGGGTTTTTAGACCTTCTTGCAAGGCTTCCCAGTCGGCTAAATCTGTTTCTAGTTCGGGGGTTTCCCCAGTTGCAGCTACAGTTATCATAACGACGAGGTTATGAGTAGCTGGCAGGGAAAGGGGTTCTCCGCTATCTGGCGGTTCGGATAGGGGGGCACTCAGATATCTTTGGGCGGAATCGGTGAAAAGTTCTTCCACGTAGTCGCCGGCTTCTTCTTCCCGCCAAAAAACATCCCCTTCGTTGGCAGCGGCGCGCCAGTAAACTTGATTTTGGATTAAGGTTTGGCAGATGTCTGTCAATCCTTTCCCCAAAACTTCTATATCTCCTTCCGCGTCTACGGCTTCTTGGGCGGCACGGTTGAGAACTCCTAGTATGGGGGCTACTTCTGCCCCCGCTAAATGGATGAAAATGCGACAGACGACGAAACGAGTACGTCCTTGCCATTGGTTCATGCGATCGCGCCAAGTTCCCACCGACAGTTCCTCCAAACTAGGCTGATTGTCTACCTTCTAGCATAACCTGTAGATGGCTCGTTGGGATTGCTATTTTTCCCCATGGGCTGTTTGAATAGAAAGTAGGCGTTTTTCAACTGAATGGTTAAATAGTTATGATTGAGCTGTACACGTTCTCAACTCCCAACGGTCGCAAAGCCTCCATTATGCTGGAGGAAGTGGGATTATCCTACAATGTCCACAAAGTCGATCTCACCCAAGGAGAACAGAAAAAACCAGAATATTTAGCTATCAATCCCAACGGCAAAATTCCGGCGATTGTAGACCAAGACGCTGACCTAACCATATTTGAATCCGGTGCCATTTTGATGTATTTGGCGGAAAAAACGGGGAAATTTCTGCCGGCAGATACCAAATCCCGCTACCAAGTCATTGAATGGCTCATGTTCCAAATGGGTGGTGTGGGTCCAATGTTTGGGCAACTTGCCCATTTTAAGCGTTTTGCCCAGGAAAATATTCCCTACGCCATCGAACGCTACGAAAAAGAAGCATCGCGCCTGTGCGGGGTTTTAGACAAACAACTCAGCGATCGCGATTATATTTGCGGTGAGTATTCCATTGCTGATATGAGTACCTATCCCTGGATTGCCATTTGCGAACGGTTGGGCGTATCCATGGAAGAATACCCCAACCTCAAACGCTGGCTAGAAACCATCCAACAACGACCTGCCGTACAACGGGGGATGGAAGTTCCCAGCTAATCTGGCTTTTACCGCGATCGCGAATTCGGGTTCAACACCTCCTCAATGCGATCGCGGGTATCTTGCAAATGCGCCTTGGTCGCCAAATTCATCTCATCATCTCGTTTGCGCAAAGCTCGGTCAATGTTCTTTTGTAATTGCTTCAAGTGATGCCTAGCCAGAACGTTAGCTTGTTCTGGCGCTCCCAGAGTAAACAAAGAAGCCATAAAGTCTCGCAAGGAAGTCAAACTCCCAAGTGTGGCATCCTGGGAAACGAGATTGGTCAGCATTTGCAAATATTGGCGTTGCAATCCCTGGCGCAAGGTAGAAATTTCCAAAGCATCCGACTCTTGATTTTCCAGTTCCGACCAAATATCGGCTTGCAAGCTAGCAAACAATTCCGCCATGGTCAAAACATCCTTGTCGCCGCTTTTCATTTCAACATCCCGCATGCGTTCCAGGCGTTCGGCAGATAGTAAATCGCCTAAAATCAAGGATTGGTAAAACAATACTTGGTCGTAAAGTGGATAATCCAACCGCCGCATATTGGGTCGGCTACCCCAGTGAGACCAGCGAGCCGGAGCTAACTTGTTTAACAAGTCTGGGGAGAACTGGAAGTTATCGGCAGCAAAGACTGTTTCCAACAAGTTATCCAACGCTTGCTCTTGTTTGGCCGCAGGAATGGTAGCAAAAGGCAACTGTTGCTGGTTGTCGGGATGGTAGCGGTGAAATGTTTGTCCGCCGATGTAGCGGGTTAGGGTGTATGCTTGGCGGAAATACTGGCGTAAACTGGTTTGAAAGCGATCGCGCAGCTTGCTGTAACTGTCTCCAGAACCACCAGAGCCACCTTTTTGCCAGCGTTCCCAAATTTTTTGCACGTTCTTCATTTGCGTACGCGCGTAGGCTAGGGGATCGCTGCTCAGATCCCACATATTCATGTATGGATATACCGGATCGAAGACATCGTGGTCGCTGGCATAAGCCAACTCGTCATTGTTGGCGCGATCGGCAATTTTTTCCAGTTCGTCTTGTTCCCCTTGAGGGGTCATGGCATCAATGGGTTTGTAGCCGTATTCAATGGCCCATTCGTCGTAAGGACCGACCACCACGGGGAAATAATCGCCCTGCTGTTCTTTTTCCGGAGCAATGTTGGGCGGGAAATAATCCATAATCGACCCCACCATGCCGCGATCGCGGGTAATTTCTTGATTATTTAACTCTTCCGGAGAGAGCATGGTACTGCCGTGGAAGTTATGCCGTAGACCCAACGTATGCCCCACTTCGTGAGCCACCAACGACTGCAAGAATTGATGGATAAAAGTTTCCATCTCTTCGCTGCTGGGCATAACCCCTCGCAAATAATTCAAAGACAAAGCCCCAAAAGCAGCTTCTTGGGCAATGCTCCGATGAAAACAAGATTTTCCGCCGTGTTGGTGTTGGCGACTGTTGGCAAACATTTGCAAGAACTGTTTTTGCTGTGGGGAAATGTTTTCTGGCAGCCGGTTTTGCAAAGCTTCCATTTGGCGATCGCTCACACCCATTCGCCGGAAGCTACACAATAAAGAAGAAAACCCAGTTTCGTTCAACCCGCTTGCGTCGCCATCCGTACCGGAGCGATCCAAAAAACTGCTATAGTAATTTTTCAAGCTGCGAATCGCACCGGCATCTAGAATTACATCAGCATCCAGAATTTGTCCGGTGATGGGATTCACCCGGGAAGGACCAATTCCGTAAGCCATGGGATAGAAAGAATTGGACCAGCGGATGGTATTGTAGCGGATGTCAGCGGGGTCCCACTCAGCATCGTCTGGCATTTGCCTTACTTCAATGGCATTGCGAAAGCCTGCTTGCTCAAATGCTCGGTTCCACATCAAAACGCCTTGGCGGATGGCATCGCGATATTTTTCAGGAACCGTATTTTCAATCCAAAATACAATGGGTTCCTGGGGTGGAGAAATGGCAGCATTGGGATTTTTCTTTTCCAAGTGCCAGCGTTGGATGTAACGAACGAAGGGATCTTTCCCCTCATGAGAGAGATTTTGATGGGCAGAAATAAAATAACCCACCCGGTTATCAGCCAGTCGGGGTTGGTAACCGTTTGTCGGCAGTTTGGAAAAGCTGGAATGTACTCGCAAGCTAAAACCGCGGCTGTCGGGCAAGGCATCGAAGGAGAAAAAGGGGCTAGCCACACCACCAAGGTGATGTACTGACTCTAGTTCTAGATTGAGGGGAAAGGCTTTTACCGTATCTAGATAGGCATTGGGAGTTGTCGGCGTGTTGGCAGCTTCACCTCCGCCAGACATAAATCCAATAAGGGAACCCAAACCGGAAAGAGAACCTAGCAAACTGCTGTCGATTTCAATTAAGACAGAATCTCGTTCTGGATGGATGCTTTTGATGGGTAAGGTTTGAATGATGGAATCGCTAAACGATCGCGCCACCGAACGCCGCTGTGGGTCGCCGGGTTGGGCGCGAAAATAATGGTTGGGAACGACCAGTTGAATTTGCTTGCGGTGGCGGCGAAACTGAAATATGGTATCTTCTAAGGGCCAGCCCCTGTAAATCCCCCAATCGCCGATTCCGGAAGCTAAGGTGCCTGCGTACAGGAAGTTTTGGTTGAGTTGTTCGGGTTGAATTTCTAAGTAGGTTTGCCCCGTTTCCCGATCGCGATACAGGGTAAAGATGCCTTTCAATACTTCTTTGTCTTCCACAATCTCTGCAAAGGGTTTTAGGGGGGATTCTTCCTGCGACTCCGCCTCTGCTTCCCGTTCCTTCTCTTCTGTAGAGCTGCTTTGTGCTTCGGTTGCTGCGTCTGTAGCTACCAAAAAGTTGTTGTCAGTGGCAACTGCGGGTAGCGATAGTAACGGCGTTCCTACTGCCGTAGCGATCGCGCTGGTTGCCAACCATAGAGAAAACGATATGGATTTTTTCATATGAAATTCCTGAAGCAAAAATAATTTTTCTCTCGACCTTTACCCTAAAATAATTCTCCCCAAAAACCAACTTATGCAGGTATCTTTTCAGGAATGCTCCAGGGGATGGCTGCGCGATCGCGTTTACGTAGTACCTTCAAACCGAAAAACCGGATGGGGGCGCAACGTAGGCAAACCCGCATCGTCCGGGTCAATGGCGCGCACCACAAACAATCCCATGATATCCTTAGGCTGTGGCTGCCCCCGGGAAGCCCCAGTCAACCCCATGGCAATAGCTACGCTGCAAATGCCGTTGGTTTCTTGGCAGCGGCGGTCCCAATTTTGCTTGGCTTGTCGGTGTCTGCGATCGCTTTGTGCGTATTCTCCAAATAAATGGAAGCGATTATCTTCCGTCTGCAAAATCCCCAACTGATATTCTTCTTGTTCCCAGAGAACTTCTCCTTTTTGAAAACATACCCCTCGCAACCCACCTGCCGCTTGGATTTGTTCGATCGCCTCTTTGGCTTTGGGTCGGGTGGTCTGAATTAACACCACCGGTAAATCCTGACCGCTGCAATCGATTTGTTCCTGGTTGTGAAATTTTTTCGTATTTTGCAACTGCTCGATCCATTCCTGGGGAACATCCCCCAAACTGACCAGGGATTTCTCGGGAATTAGATCGTCAGCCACCATGGGCACATTCTCCGGAAACAACCCCATTTCCTCTTCCGCCGCCGCCTCAAACGCCATATCTTGCAGCTCTTCTGCCAGTTGAGGCAGGGTCGATACTTTCACCGAAACCGTTTTAGGTTTTCCGGAAGTGTCTGCTTCTTTTTGGGGCAGTTGCAGGCGGTATTTGCTGGATAGATCCGCCATTTCGTCAACGCTTAAATGCCGGTAGTGGGCTTGGCAAAAACGGGAAAAGGCTTCCAATGCTACCCAAACTGCGATCGCTTCCTCTTCGTATAAAAAAGAACGCAATCCTTCTAAAGGGTGTAAATTGCCGAAAGTAGCTTGAATTTCCGAAAATGGTCGATCTCCGAGGTCGCCATCGTCGTCTTCTGAGGTGCCTTCATCTTCTTCCTGGCTTTCGTAGGTTAAAAACCAGCAATCCTGTTCTAAAAACGCTTCCTCCAACTGAGGCATTTCCCGCTCGCTGTGGCTGAGGATTTTGCGGCGAAACTGCTTGATAGAATCTAAAGAACGGTACAAAACCACCCCATAGTCCAACCCAGCCATGCCTAAAATGCAAGCGTATAGGGTTTCAACGCCCCATTTGTTCATTTCAATGGCTAAAATCTGGTGGTCGGCTAAAATTTCCCAGGGTGCCAGTTCCCACAGTTCCCCAGCTTTTTCTTCCAAAGCTTCTAAGTACTCGGGGGAGACTTTCGGGGGAATATTTTCCAACGCCTCCGAAAAACTGCGGAAAATTTCATCGATGAGGGGCAAATTCGGCACGTACTCAACGGCAATATCCAGTTCTTGCAACACCCGGCGCAAGAAAAAATGCAGTTCCCGGTCTTTGACCACTACTTTTTGCGGTCGTGTAGGCGACACTGGACTTTGTGGGGATTCAATTGCCTGGATGAGAGAGCGAACCACCGCTTCATGACCCACCTCCGGAGCAACCATTTCCATCGAGCGCACCACCCCTTGAGCGCCGTCTACCCAAAGAATGCAGTCTCCTCCCACGGCGTCGCCGCGCGACGAACCGTAGGACTGGGCGGATATATAGCGACGGTCACCTTCCCACACATTCGGCGATTGGGGAAGTTGTTGCAGACGGCGACGTGTGGTGTCGGTAAGCAGTGTCATAAACCAAATTCGTACAATAGAACGCCAAAATGAATTGTATCTGTGGATAGGGTGCCCAAAAATTTACACCACAGCTACTTTTGGCGAAGGGAAAACCGCATTGCTGGTCTGCTTGCAGCAGCAACCTTTACTATTCATTAATAGCATTTTATTGGGCAAAAGTACGTGCTTTCCAAAGAATTTTGACAAAGGCTGGCACCGACTGCAAGAGGCAGCAAACGGAAAAGGGGAAAAATTTGGTTTTTCTTAGGGTTTGGTCTGGTGGTGGGAACGGAGTGGGAGTGGGACACTCGCTAATATTTCCCTGGGCAGAACCTGGGGGAGTGAAATGGGCATCTGGTTTGAGCTGGCCCGTGCTTGCTGAAGTTTCTTCAAAAAACACTCAAACCATGGTTGCTACTGATTGTAGGCACCCGGTTTCGCCAGCGATCGCGCCACCGCTGGAGCTTAGGCTTCCTTAGAGGTGGCAACGGGGATAGCAGAGGCGGACTGGCGGTTGTTGGTTTTGCGTTTGCGGTTGTTGGTGTAGGTGGGGGGTCGTTGGGAAGGGGGATGGGTTTGTCCGTTTTCCAACGCTTCCACGTTAAAGCGATAGCCGACGTTACGTACGGTTTGGATGAGATGGGGTTGGCGGGGGTCAGTTTCCATTTTTTTGCGTAGGGATAGAATGTGGGTGTCGATGGTGCGGGGATTGTCGATGGCTTCCGGCCAGGCTTTTTTTAACAATTCCGTCCGGCTGAGGGGCAGTCCGTTGGCTGAGGCCAGCACGTAGAGCAGGCTAAATTCTTGGGGGGTGAGATCGATGGGCTGCTGCTGAAAGTAAACCCGTCGTTGGATGGGGTTAATTTGCAAATCTCCCAGCTCCAAACTAGTGGGCGGGCGCACCACACGGTAGCGGCGCAACAGAGCTTCCACGCGCGCCATAAACTCTTGCATGCCAAAGGGTTTGCTAATGTAATCGTCGGCACCCGCTTGCAGTCCGGCGACCACATCTGTTTCCGCATTGCGCGCTGAGAGCATTAAAATCAGCGATCGCTGCTGCTGTTGCAACCAACTACAAAATTCCAACCCATCGCCATCGGGAAGGTCCGAGTCCAAAATCACCAGAGTAGGCTGGCGCTGCTCGAAGACTTGCCGGCCTTGGCGTAGGGAGTTGGATTGATAAACCACGTAGCCAAGTTGCTGCAAGTGCCATCCCAAAAGCGATCGCAAGTGAGGGTTGCCCTCGACAATTTGAATACCAATAGCCGTCACGTAAGCCTCCTAGGAACGCTTGAGGTTGCCTGCATGGAAAGAAACGGAAACTGGAGTTTGTCAGAGCACCACAGCCCCGCAACTACAGCCTTGCTTGGAAAATCGACTGCCAGTTTTTTTCTTGATGCAGAAAATTCCCTGGCGTCGGTCAAAAAAACACCTAGCTGGTACTGGATAAGCATATTTTAGCTGTTGCCGGGAGAACCAATCGGTTTGATGCCCTCCTGGTGTCGCCGCTGGAACGACGCTGAGGAGCCGCGCTACCAACCTATTGATGGCTCTCTTTGCAGTTTCCAAACCATCCAGCACCAGCGGGTGTTTTTCATTCCTTGCATCGTTTGAAAGTAAGCGTAGCAAAGCTTTCGGTCAAGATTTTGTAACCTGTGCTACGCGCAGTTCGGATTTCTCCAATTGTGTGGAAAAAATATGAAAACTGGGAACGCTGTCAATAGGAAAGTTGGGCGTACTTGAGCGAACTCTGTGGCGCAATTGAATAGGGAATTTTGGTGGCCGACAGGATTTTCCATTCATCCAGCCCGTTTCCCAGTCTATGAACTTGCCGTTACAATAATATAGAGTTTTCTGCTGTCTCGTGGAATAGACTACATGCCAGAAACATCCATTTACGAAAAGAGTACCTCTAATTTTGCCAACCAGTACGTTCCCACCGATGGCGACGGCGAGGTCACCCAGTGGCTGCCAGAGCATTTGGTAGCGGACACACCACCAGCTTTGCCCCAGGTCAGCGAACGGGAAGTCATCAAGCACTACACCCGCCTGTCCCAGGAAAATTTTTCCATTGACACCGGTTTCTATCCTTTGGGCTCTTGTACCATGAAATACAATCCCAAGGTTAACGATTGGGCGGCAATGCTGCCTGGAATGGCACAGTTGCACCCCTACCAACCGGAAGAAACCGTCCAGGGAGCGTTGCAGGTGATGCACGAGCTTTCCGAGGCTTTGTGCGATTTAACCGGCATGACCGAAACCACCCTGCAGCCAGCAGCGGGGGCCCACGGAGAGTTAACGGGAATTCTCACGATTCGGGCTTATCATGCTGCCAACGGCGAAGACCAGCAGCGGCGCGTGGTTTTGGTTCCCGATTCTGCCCACGGTACCAACCCAGCGACAGCAACCATGGCTGGGTACAAGGTGAAAGAAATTCCTGCCAATGAAAATGGTTTGGTGGATTTGCAGCAATTGCGGGAGATGGTTGATGAAAGCACCGCCGCTTTGATGCTGACCAATCCCAATACCATCGGACTGTTTGAGGAGGATATTTTAGAGATTGCTGATGTGGTCCACCAAGTGGGCGGTCAGCTATACTACGATGGTGCCAATCTCAATGCGATCGCGGGTTTGGCCCGTCCTGGGGATATGGGCTTTGACGTGATCCACATGAACTTGCACAAAACCTTCTCCACCCCCCACGGAGGAGGCGGTCCGGGTTGCGGGCCCGTCGCCGCCAAAGAACACTTAGTTCCGTTTTTACCAAAACCTCGGGTGGTTAAAGAAAGCGATCGCTACCACCTCAAACACGATTATCCCCAATCCATCGGTCGCATTAAAGGGTTTTGGGGCAACTTTGGGGTGATGGTCCGTGCTTATACCTACATCACCACTTTGGGCATTGATGGTCTGCGGCAATCCAGTCAGGATGCCATTCTCAATGCCAATTATTTGCGACACCTCATTCGCGAAGCATTTCCAGCTTCCCACCTCGACCGTCCCTGCATGCACGAATTTGTGGTATCGGGGTCGGCTGTGAAAAAAATGGGCAGTTCCGCCTATGGTGTAGCCAAGCGTTTGCTCGACTACGGGTTCCACGCGCCTACCATTTACTGGCCTGCCATTGTGCCAGAAGCGCTGATGATCGAACCCACCGAAACCGAAACCAAAGAAACCTTGAGCCAATTTGCTGCCGCTCTCAAACAAATTTCTAAAGAAGTATCAGAAGATGCGGAATTTGTCAACCACTCGCCCCACAATTTACCGGTAGGTCGGGTGGACGAAGTAAAAGCTGCCCGCCATCCCGAACTGACCTGGTCTTCCTAGAATAGGTGGGCAAGGCGTTTGGTGGAAATTTTTGTCGTTTCCAACGTCTGTTGTTTTGTACGCTATCGAGAGGTTGGTCTATGCTTGACGATCCCCAAACCATTCGCCATTACCAGCGACTTACAGATGCCCTCTCGGATTTCCAAAGCCGAGGCTATCGGTACGATGAACTGCGCATGTATCTCAACGGCTACATGGCAGCTTTGCGCAATGCCTATGCCCTCGACAGCTATTTAGTGAATCGTTTGGAAGAACAAGCGAATCGCTTTCTTCTAGATATGGTTGCTGGGAATGCCCCCGAAGTGCAACCAGAACCAGAGAGAGGCTATTAATTCGTACAACCACCAAGTAGGTATATAAAAACGAAGGAGGAAAAAAGCGCAATTGCCTGCTGGGGCGCTTCTTTTCCTCCTTTTTCTATTGGATTTCTCTAGGTGATTTGTGGGTGGTCGTTACGAGGCCAGGGCCACTTCTAAAGTTTGAGCTAGTTCGCCGCTTTGGTACAGCTCAATCATGATATCGGAACCGCCCAAAAATTCCCCGTTGACGTATACTTGGGGGATGGTAGGCCAGTTAGAATATTCCTTAATGCCTTGACGGATATCCCAATCTTCCAGAACATCAACGGTTTCGTAGGGAACACCCATGGCATTGAGGATTTGAACCACGTTGTTGGAGAAACCGCATTGGGGCATGAGTTTGTTGCCCTTCATGAAAACCATGATTTTGTTGCTGTTGATGGCGTTTTCAATACGTTCTTTCACTTCAGGTGTCATAAGCCTTCCACTAAAATTGCAATAGGTGTGCAAAAAATCGAAATCAAAATCAAAAGCGTTGTAGAGCCATTGAATGCTACTACCCGCCGTTTTTAAGGAAACTACACGTTGTGTAATAGCAGCCCAAGTTGGCTGTCAAGCGAATTTCCCTTGATGGGAAATTTTGGCCTTGCTAGCGATCGCTCTAAGCAATGCCAAAAGATTCTATTTGTATATACTCTAACGCTGTTCGTTGGATTATGCAGTTTGCGTTACCTGCGACCAACGTTCGGGCGTATAGGTTTTCAGAGCCAGCGCGTGGATAGCCTCGGTAGACATGGCTTGTTGTAAAGCTTTATAAACCATTTGGTGCTGTTTGACCAAGCCTTTGCCCTCAAACTCCGAAGAAACCACGGTAACCTGGTAGTGGTCGCCACCTCCGGTTAGGTCTTGTACCTGGATTTGCGCATCGGGAATCTCCGATGAAATCATTTCCTTAACTTGTTCGGGGGTAACCATGGATTCTCCTTACAAAAAGTTACAGCACTCTCATCTTATCTTGAGTAGTGTAGCGGCGATCGCTTGTACTGTCCAAATTGAGCGTACCGAGCATACCGAGCGTGGGAAAAGTTATAGTTAAATGTTGGGCTGCTGCTGTTCTGTTCTTTTTATCAAGCCTCCTGAGCTTGAGCATCAATCGCTTCCGAAGAATCCCCCGCAGAAACTTGACTGGTATCTCCATTGGGAACCCAGCGGAGAAACACCAGCGGTAACAACGTAGAACCATTGGCAATGACCACCAACAGCCACAAATTCTCAAAATTGGATTCGGTAATCTGCAACCAGTGCATCAACACAGCGCCAAACTCGTGGGATAGCACACTAGCTAAATTGGTAATCGACATTAACAAGGCAAACAACGTCGCTTCTACACCGGGAGGGCACAAACGCGCCGCCAAAACCAAAACAGGCATGTAAGCAATTTGCCCCATAACCGTTAAAATGAGGCTATCCCCCAAACTAAACCAGCGATCGTCGATACCAATAGCGCGGTTGGCATGGGTCACCAACAGTAGCGTCGTCATCCCCAACGCCGCCGAAATAACAGTAGACCAACCAAAAATCTTGCGAAACGGGAGCTGTTTGAAGAACCGTTGAAACAACCAAATCCCCACCAAAGAAGCAACGCTAGTAACCAATCGCACTCTCCCCAAAAACTCCGGTTCAAAGCCCAACTCATTGGTGGTAAAGAAAAACATAGCAGCATCGGAGTTGGGAGTTGCCTGCCACAGAAATAGAAATAGCGTCGGCAGCAAAATCGAACGTTGGGTAAAAGCGTGGCGTAGCTGCTTCACCTGCTGTTTGACATTTTGGGTTTCTCCCTGCTTTACTGGCGTTTCGCTAATCAACCAGGCAACACCGGTAACAATCAGGGGAAAAGTAGCGGTAACGAAGAAAATATTGCTCGCGGAAAAATATTCCAACAGGAAGCCACTTAAATAGGCAGTAATAATACCACCAATGGCAGAAGTTCCCCAACATAACGATTGTAGGGAACCGGCATCGGCAAGGTTTTCGCTACGCGCGCGCTCTACCACCAAAGAATCGGCGATGACGTCGCTGATGGCAATAGAAAGGGAACTGAGAGCGACGGCAACGGTGGCTTGCCATGGAACTGTGACAATGGTTGCCATGGCTATCCAGGAAAGGGCACCCAAAATTCCTGCCAGAATCATATAGGGGCGTCGGCGATATCCGAAAATGGGCAAACCATCAGAAAGAAATCCAAACAGAGGCTTGACCATCCAGGGAATAGATACAATGCCCATCATGGCGGATACTTCCGCAGGGCTCATATTGAGTTGGTCTTTGAGAAAGAAGCTCACCGCCAGCCGCGCCAACCCCAAAATTCCCTGTACGAAATACACCAGCAGGATGGCAACCAGTTCTGGGGTGGGTTGATGACCGAGAAATACTTTTTCTTTGACCGTTGCTTTGATGCGTTGCCCAGTACCAGCAGAGACGTACATCGATATATTTCTTTACAATTAACTTTTGATACTATAGCAAATGCTACGGCAAGCGTGGTTCGGGAACTTGGAACCATAGGGATGGAGATTTCGTTGGATGAATTTTCTATGGTGTTTTTCAGGGGTTGCTCAATGGCAAATTATCGGGTTCTCAGAGTTCGTTAAGAAACCGAGCAGATACTAGAAAATAGCAAACCAGATTTCCCTGGTTTTTTAACTGGCAAAGGCACAAACAATTAGGAGTTTGCTATGAGTATCCCCAAGCGTCTATCCTGGAAAACCTCTTTAATGGTTCTAGCTGCTACCGTCTCTGTAGGTAGCCTATCGCTAGTTTTAGCAAAAGACGTGCGCGGCAATTCCAATACCGCTTCCCCTGGTCAAAACCAAACCTTAATCGCTCAAAATTCTCAAAATTCTATCAAATTAGACGCTACAGCTGGCAAAGGCACTCCCGAAGGATTCACCGAACAAGAATGGCTGCAAGCCAACGCCGAAGTTTATGTCTCCGATATCCAAGAAAACAGCTATGAAATCACCATTGAAGCCAGCAATTTGGTGCCCAACGGATTGTACACCGTCTGGTGGGTAAAAAATCAATTGGTGGGCATGGACATGGGTCCTGCCGGTGGCACGCCTGAAAACGAATTTCGCGCTGACGAACAGGGCAACGCCACCAAAACGGTTACTGTTCCCAAAGGCAACGATTATGACATGTTAGGCATTGCCTACCACGCTGACGACCAAACTCACGGCGATACCCCTGGTAAGATGGGTGAGGTTTCCTTCCGGCATTTGATGGGAAATTTTATTAAACCGAACTAGTGGAGCATGGGGGCATGGAAGCATGGGAGCATGGGAGCATGGGGGCATGGCATGGGAGAAATTAACAGTTTATTTTCCCACTCTTCCCCCTCTTCCCCCTTTTCCCCCTCTTCCCCCTCTTCCTACAAAAAACACCCAAGCCAACAATTTGTTAGCTTGGGCAAGCTGACAGGTAGAAATCTTTAGGGATTGCTGTTACTCAGCGATCGCATTAGAGATTCTTAGCTGATGTTAACGCGGATAGAACTGTTTTTGTCTTGTTCCAGCTTGGGCAAGTGTAGGTTAAGAATCCCGTTTTCCAACTTGCCTTCTACAGCTTCTTTGTTGATGTCAGCAGGTAGCTCCACAACCCGTTTGAATTGACCGTATTGGAATTCAGAACGGAAGAAGCCTTGGTCTTGGTCTTGGTCTTCATGACGGTGTTCGCCATGAATAGTAACGGTGTTCCGAGTCGCGTTAACATCGAGGTCTTGGGCTTCTAAGCCAGGTAATGCAGCGCGGAGGTGGAAAGCATCTCCGTTATCGCGTAATTCGATCGCTGGTTGCCATGGGGCTTGGGTATCGGTTAGACCCCGGTCGTAGCCTGTGGTTTCGTCAAACAGACGATCCATGTGACGACGCAGGGGATCGACGCCGGTGATGGGGTTCCAGCGAACGATAGCCATACGCTCTCACCTCCTTCGGTTAGAACGCTACAGCCTAACGCCTTTCGACCTCATTTTTACCGTCGCATACATACCAGGTGGCTGACATTGAAAGCAACCGAACAAACAATTTTGGTTTCCCTTAATTCTGGAAGCAGTGGCAAGCTACGGTTATGTTGCGATCGCTACGAAAATATAATTACTGGATATCTATTCGTATCGCAATCAAAAAAGCTAACAAAATTTCCTGCTATAGCAATTTCACATAAAATATAAACGGAGTATTTTCTAAAAAATTGGAAACCCTGTAGGTAGTGTTCGCGAACACTACCTAGCAATGACATCCTATATAGCAATTTCACATCAAATATAAACGGAATATGTCTAGAAATTTGGAAACCCTGTAGGGGCGGTTCGCGAACCGCCCCTACTATACAGTCCAATTGAAATAAAAACGCTCTATACATGGCCAGGAAATTAAGAAAAAGCAGCGTTAACTTTTGATAAATTTGCTTGTGTCTTTGAGCAAAGTTGCATTATGATTCCAGCAAACTCAGAGGCAACTTAAAGCTTCTACGCATGGATCTATAGCTTTTCGAGGAACATGAAGTTATAAATCTCTGTTAACCTCAGGATCTTCCAGGAGAAGTTAGCATGGATACATTTGTTTTTTTATTACAGTTAGCAGTAGTTATTGTTGCCATCGCTGGCAATTGGATGGTTTTTGAAAAAGCTGGGCGACCGGGATGGGCTGTTATCATCCCCTTTTATAATGTGTACGTCATGTTAAAAGTAGCTGGCAGACCAGGTTGGTGGCTAATTTTAAGCTTTATTCCATTGGTGAATCTCATCCTCATTGTAGTTCCTTTTGATATTGCTAGCAAATTTGGAAAAGGTGCTGGCTATGGTTTGGGACTTTTGTTTCTACCATTCATTTTTTATCCAATTCTGGGTTTTGGTAGTGCGAGATATCGCCGGTAAGTGGTTCCAGCAATGTGATTTTGCCGTTGGTTTAATTTTTGGTTTTTCAAAATGACTAAAAACTTACCCAAGCCAAGGGAGGTTGGCTTGGGCGAAATGGGGGTGAAAGTTTCGGGGATGCTTTTATTTGGTTACAAGAGAAGGTGTTCGGTGGCTACGAACCGGAGACACCTTAGCTGATGTTAACGCGCACGGAACTGTTTTTCTCTTGTTCTAGCTTGGGCAAGTACAGGTTTAAAATCCCGTTTTCAAACTTGCCTTCCGCTTGTTCGTTGTTGACAGCAATCGGCAGGTCTACCACCCGCTCAAATTTGCCGTATTGGAACTCGGAACGGAAGAAGCCCTTGTCTTGGTTTTCTTCTTCCTGACGATGTTCGCCACGAATGGTGACGGCGTTCCGGCTGACGTTAACATCGAGGTCTTGGGCTTTCATGCCAGGCATTGCAGCGCGGAGGTGGAGGGCATCCCCGTTATCCCGTAGTTCGATCGCTGGTTGCCACGGGGTTTGGGTGGAAGTTAAACCGCGATCGTACCCCGTAATTTCGTCAAACAGGCGATCCATTTGACGGCGTAAGGGTTCGATTTCGGTGGCAGGGTTCCAACGAACGATAGCCATAGAGTCTCACCTCCTTGGGTCAGAACGCTACAGCCTATCGCCTTTCGACCTCACTTTCTACGGTACAAAACTGTCAGCTAGCTGACATTGAAGGCAACCGAACAAACAATTTTGGTTTCCCGTAATTTCCCTTAGGCAGCTGTGGTTTTGCCTAATTCGGTGAGGAATTGGAAAGCTTTGGCGATGTAGCTGGCGCAGACGTGGGGAGAGGTTTCGTAAAAAGAACGCCAAGCCATAGATTTGTCCTCGTCGTAGCAAGATTCTCGTTCTGGATAGCGTTCCAACCACGCTGCTACCTTCTGAATAGATTTTATAAAGTTTCGATACAGTGGGTTGCATGTTTAATTGTCTTGTATTACTATTTTCATTAAATTGGATTTTGTCTATAGATGCGAATTCAAATGTAATGTACTTTGCTAACGGTGACCAAGTTTTTTTTAAGTAGACAATTAGGATGGGTCTATTATTTCGATATATAGGCTTGGTTTTATGCTAAAAACAGTAAAAATTGAAAACTTCCGGGGATTCCAATCTTTTGAGCTTTCAGAGTTGGGAAGAATCAATTTATTAGTTGGTAAAAATAATAGCGGTAAAACTTCTGTACTAGAAGCAGTTCAACTCCTACGTTCCCATAATCATCTCAAGCCTCTGATAGATATACTAAGAAATCGAGGTGAGTTTTTTTGGGGAGATTGCGAGAAAGAACCAGAGTTTGATATACGTCATTTATTCTACGATCGTAAAATTGAACCCGGTAGTCAGTTTTCAATATTAGGAATAAACAGAAATCACTCAGAAGAAAAAGTTACTGCATCTATAAAAGTGCATGATGATGCTGACGATTCTTATAGCCAGTTGCAATTATTTGAAGGCAATCGAGAAACTTCCGATTTCAACAGTATAGATGATATTAATATACTTGAATTTATTCTTAAATGGGAAATTGGAACACAAGAAGAAATCTGGAAATCACCTTTGTCTGAGAATGGGGGATTGTCTTATCCATACAAATACATTCGTGACAGGCAAAGAAAATTCCTTTCAAGGACACAATCGAAAAGAATTGAGACCCAAACTCAGTTTGTTACTCCTTCTTCCCTGACTGTTAAAGAAACAATGGACCTATTCGATCGAGTTGTTTTAACACCTGAAGAAAATTTAATAGAGGAAGCACTTCAAACTATTGAACCCAAAATTGAGCGTATTGCCTCAGTAGGTTCCGATCGAGTTTCAGGATCGAGGGGAGGATTCTTTGTTAGTCTCTCTGATAGTAATCGGAGAATTCCTATTGGTAGTATGGGGAATGGCATATGGCGCATGCTAGGATTAGCACTAGCAACTGTAGGTGCATCCAATGGTATTTTAATTGTTGATGAAATTGATACTGGTCTGCATTTTAGTACAATGTCGGATATGTGGGCATTAATTTGGAAAGTAGCAAAAAAATTAAACGTACAGGTTTTTGCAACCACACATAGCAGCGATTGTTGGATGAGTTTAGCCACTCTTGCTAACCGAGAAGATATAGAAGAAGATGGAATTACCATTCAAAGAATAGAACCAGAGAAGCATACGAGTGTCGCCTTTCATCAAGACGAAATTGTCATGGCTGCCCAAAGAGATATTGAGGTACGTTAAGAATGGCAGGCAGGTATAACCCTAAGAAGTTAATTGTTGAAGGCGACCAGGATAAAAGGGTGATACCAGAACTAATGGAAGCAAATGGAATTGCTTGGGGAAATACAAGAGAAACAGCGGTGGTTGATATTGAAGCGTATGGTAGCGATCGCTTTATTGATGAAATTTTTATTTCCACCGAACTGAAAGCATCTGGACGAACTTCATTGGGATTAATTGTAGATGCCGATAACGATTTAAATGTACGTTGGCAAAGTGTGAGAAATGCTTGCTTAGCAAGTATTCCCGATATTCCTCAAAAATTACCAGCAACCGGACTTATTCACCCTACAGACTCTGGGATTAAATTTGGCGTTTGGATAATGCCAGATAACCAAACCCAGGGAATGCTAGAAACTTTTTTAACATATCTAATTCCAAATACCAAAGAATACCTTTGGCAGTACGCCAGAGACGTGACTCAAGAGGCTTCCAATAAAGGAGCTAGTTTCATAGAAAATCACTTTGAAAAAGCATGTATTTATACTTGGTTGGCTTGGCAAAATCCACCAGGAAGACAATTGCATAATGCTGTGATGGAGAAAATCCTCGATCCTACCCATCCTCGGGCACAATCTTTTGTTAATTGGTTCAGAACATTGTACGATCTATAGGTGGCTTGTACGAAATTGCACTTATACCATTTTCTTAAAAGCTTGTAATAAATAATCGGTGTATTTTCGTAGAGGCACTTCGCGAATCCCTCTACCAGGGCAATTAGAGAATTCCAGAAACTCATTGTTTTTCAGAAATAGTATAATAAAAGCCACAAAAAATAGGGCGGAGTTCAGACAATCCCCACCCTAGAGCAATTGTTTGACGTTTCATACCAAATCCGCGACGCAAAACCACAATTTTTCTGTAGGGGCAACCCCTGTTGGGGGTTCCTTTTGTAGGGGTAGAAGGGCACTACCCCTACATTTTTGTGGGTGTATGTACATCGGATTTCGTATTATTCAAACAGACTTAGTGATGGAACCAGCAATTTTGGTTTCCCGTAATTCCCGGTTAGGCAGCTGTGGTTTTGCCTAATTCGGTGAGGAATTGGAAAGCTTTGGCAATGTAGCTGGCGCAGACGTGGGGAGAGGTTTCGTAAAAAGAACGCCAAGCCATCGATTTGTCGTTGTCGTAGCAAGATTCTCGTTCCGGATAGCGTTCCAACCACGCCAAACGCACCGCATGACCGATAATGATATCTAGAACTAGATACTCTTCTACCTGTAGTTGGGGATTGCGCTGCGCGATCGCGGCTAACTCCATTAAAGCTTCAATGTTAACCTGACGGTAAGCCGGTGCCACAATTTTATTGAGCAAATGTTCCACTTGCAGGGCAAAATTCTTTTCCCCTGGTGTCATTTCCGAGAGAATGGTAGCGCTATCGATGCGGTTGCGTCGTTCTAATTTATCGCCAATCACCAATCCCTTGCAATGTTTCATCAACAACCATACCTGGGGATAAAAATCCTCTGGAACCCTACCGGCAGCGCCTTCCAACTCTCGGTGGCGCAACCATCCCCCTTGGGGAGGAGTTTGGGGGGTTTCTTCGGGAAAAATCACCCAGTCGATATCGGCGGATTTTTGGTTGAGATGGAGAGATTCTTGTTTTTTCAGCAATTGGTTCATGCTGGCATAGCCTTCCAAGACTTGTCGCAAGCGGGTTTTGATTTCAAATGGACTGATTTCCATGAGGGCTTCGTAGGCTTCATCTTGGGTTAGTTGATTTTCTTGTGCCAATTCGCTGGTTAATAGCAAAATTAAATAGCTGACGCGCAAGGTTAATAAGCCGTCGAATAGTTGTGGGTCTGATTTTAGCAATACGCTTAGGTACACTAAGATTTCTTGGGTTAAAACCCGATCGCGTACGTCTTCGCTGCACAACTCGCAAATGAGTTCCAACAGTTCCAGGTGCGATCGCGGGCGGGTAATCAAAGAGCGATCGCTGTAAGCTTTCCCCACCGCAATCTGTTTCTGACGCACTAAAATATCGGTTACGGCATCGGATAAACTAATATCCACTTTCTTTAACAAGCCTGCTGCATAACGAACCACCGCCCAGTAGGGGGCAAATGGCAGACTAGAAGCGGGAAAATCGCTGGTTCGGGGAACTCCCTGACCGGCTTTAAAATAAATTTCCTCCAGCAAATCTGCCACCGTCACCGGTACTTGGGGTCCACCCATACCAGTATCAAACTGCAACCCCTGCAAACGCGCCATCGCCTGCAAAATCTGCACTTGTTCGTACAAGTTTGCCGATTGCCGCAATCGCTCTAACAAGCAGTAAATATCGGTTTCGCACTCCAAGCTAAATTCTTGGGTTTTTGGCAAGGGCTTGGTTTGGGTGGGGTCAAACAGAAGGTAATACTGGCTGGAAGGCGCTTCCTGAATCGATGGTTGGGGAAAAGCAAACTCGTGCAGTTCTTCAAATCGTTCTTCCCCAGAAGTAAGGATAAGTTGTTGCAAACGTCCCAAATGAACGGGGGTATCCCCGCAATTTCCTTGACGGAGTTCTTGGGCTAAGGCTAAAACCGCCTCTCTTCCTGACTCTAGCATCTTGCGCGTTAGCAACAAAACCACAGTTGGACGCCCTAGTTCGCTCCAATGGCGGTGAACGTAGGCAATTTCGCTTTTAATTTGCGCGACGAGAAAGTGATAGTCAAAGGTAAGATAGAACTCTTCTTTTTCTAAAAATGACGGCAAAAACACCATGGTTTCGCCACGAATGCGGAAAATGCGGGAAGTTGTCAAGCTGCGCAGGCGACGAATGGGACGTCCGGTCAATCCTAGTTTATCGTTGCGGCCAATTTGCGTGTAGGCAGCGGCTAATTCTCGCGATCGCCGAATTTGAATTGGTTCCACTTCTTGGGGGGTTTGCGCGATCGCGCCGTAAGCAGCCAAATCCGCTTGCAAATTTTTATCTTCCGCCAGCAAGGCTACCTGTACCACCGGCTGGCGATCGCTACCCAAACGCTGGTATCTTCCTAATGGGTCAATATCCCCCACCTCCAGCAACCGTTCCTGCAACAGTTGCACCAACCAATACAAACTTTGCGCCCAAATCAACGGCACATTTTCATTGGGCAAACGCTGCTGGCTGTGGGGATTTTGTCGTTCTGCCTCAATATTCACCGTCGGTACGTAGTACAACTCCGGCAATAATTTTTGACCGTCCTTTTCTACCAGCAAACCCGATAATTTCTGCAGGTAGTTCTCCGTTTGTTCCGTATCCCGACGGCAAAGGCCATCCAAAGCCAAATAAGTAAAAAATAACGGCCATTCGCATTCAATATGTTCAAATTCCTGTAACTCCCAAGGTTCGTAATGCAAGCGATCGGTATCTTCCAAAACCGTTTGGTGTCCGTCGCGCAAAAAACGCTTGCAGCCATAATTCCCTTCCAGCTTATCAATAATTTTATCCCGCGTGCGTCTCACCAAATCCACATTTTCCACAGCAAACGCCGGAAAACCAATAATACTCAACAACGCCGCATCAGTTTCTTTTGAACTAGACTCCCGTGGTAGCAGCGATTCCAGCGTAATCCGGGCGCGGGCAATTTCATCGGGCAAAACATGAATCACAGACGCCTGACCGCCGCGAACCCCAAATAAATTTAACCCATTTAACGCTTCCAAAGCAGCTTTGGCCATCCCCACCGAAGAAGCATTTAACTCCGCATTGCCCTTATTAATTTTATTTCCCCGCTCCCAAATACCATAATCCGGTGTTCTATAAGTACGCCCAATATAATACACCAGATTTTGAATAAAATTCACCTCATCGATGGTATAAACAATTTGCAACCCCGATGCCGTCATTTGCGCTAACATTAACAAAAAGATAGACGTAGCATCCAGTTGCAAATGCCCCCACTCATCGTCGCCAACCGCCGTATCTCCCGTATCGGTATCGTATTTGGCGTGTAGCGAATAGGGGGGCGATTGATTTTGCTTGAACTGTTCCACTTTATCGGCTTGCCGCATCATGGCAAACAGCAACCCCCGCATCAATTTAATCGTACTGTGTTCCAGTTCGGAGGTTCTGCCTTGATTTTCATCGATTTTGCGGTAAGCCAGCGCCAATCCCCACACGCACAGAATGCTGTAGACATTATCCCGCACCCAAGCGTCTGTATAGTCGCCGTGGCTGTTAATGGCGGTACTGGCGGGCAGCAAACCCGTGAGAGGACTTTGGCGGGAAAGGATGGTTTGCTGGATTAGGTTGTAGTAACGTTCCAGCTTGACTTTTCTTTGTTGAGCACTGATAGGCATGGGACGAGATTATAATACCTTTTATACGAATGCAACCCAGTTGTAGATCGGTAAACAATAGTTGGATTTTGATTGCCAAAGTTTCGGTACAATCCGAAGTCTCAAATGGAATGGCGTACTGGCACATGAGGTAGGAAGTTAAATTTCATTTAACAATAGCATATTTCCAGTTGTACCACCAGGTGGGTTCGTGGAAACATGGGAACATACGAGAAAAATATAGAATTGATTCTGATAGGATCCCTATGGGAAAGCTCTCAAATTGAGAAATTTTTGATAGGGCGATCGCAAACGCTGCCGTTTGCAACCCCTCGCCCCATTGATGGGTCTATTTTGTCGATTGGCTACTTTCCTACTTGTCTTTCAGCAATTTTCATGAATAATAAGAAAGGGAAACCGTGCTTGGCTGGATGGCTATGTCGCAGGTACTGGAAAAACAAACAGTTTTGGGATATCCCGTACATCTGGCTAAAGATTATTTAGCTTGGATCCGCGATCGCATTTACCAAGGGCAAGGAGGGCATATTGTCACCCTCAACGCCGAAATGAGTATGCAAGCAGAATCCAACGCCAAACTGGCAGATATCATCAAAGCTGCCGATTTGGTAATTCCCGACGGGGCTGGCGTGGTTTTATACTTGCGCTGGAAAGGGAAGCAAGTGCAACGCTATCCCGGCATCGACCTAGCAGAAGCATTATTGCAACAACAATATAGAGCGTTTTTGTTCGGCGGTCAACCAGGAGTTGCCGATATCGCCGCCAAAAACTTACAAACTCGTTTTCCTCAAATTCAAATTGCTGGCTGCCAACACGGCTATCTAGGGAGAAAGGATATGGATCGATTTTGCCAAACCTTGCTACAGCAACAACCGCAATTGGTCTTGGTAGGGTTGGGAGTTCCCCGACAGGAATTTTGGATTGCCCAATACCGCCATTTGCTGCCAGAAGCCATTTGGATCGGGGTTGGCGGTAGTTTTGATATTTGGGCAGGAGTAAAAGAACGCGCTCCTGCTTGGCTGCGCGACAATCATTTAGAGTGGGCATATCGTCTGTATCGGGAACCCTGGCGTTGGAAGCGGATGCTGGCTTTGCCCAAGTTTGCGTTGAAAGCCGTTTGGCACGGGTGAAGGGAGCGTATCGAGTGTGGGAGAAAATACAATATTAAAAAATAGAGTAATATATCTTTACGTGGGAGGGGGCAAACAGAATTTCTGTTCTGTGGTATAGTCGATAAATCGAGTTGGTTCTAATGGGGAACAGCCATTAGATGCAAAGGGGAAAGTTCGGTGCAAGTCCGACGCTGTCCCGCAGCTGTAATGGGAAATGTTGGTTTCCCTAAGTCAGAATGCCCGCCAGCTCAAAAGTTAGCAAACGCATCTGCGAGGTACGGATGGTTGATTGCAATTGGAAAGCAATTCGATTTTCAGTTCGTCCGAGAAGAATATTTTCACAAAGGAATTCTCACGCTTCCCAGTTGGAGATGGCAGGGAAACGAGAGAATGCAGAGAATTTCTTTTTAACAAGATTTTGGAGAAACCAATTTAGCGGAACATCGCTACGCAGGTGGAAAACCATCGAGTGGGCGTTTCCAGAAGGTTCTGGCGTTGGATTTCTCGATCGATGCTGAGTTGACTGCGCTTGGGAAAGTCGTTTTTTAAAAAATTCCCAATTGCCATAGAAACTCCAGAAATTCAGGGAGTGGCCGCACTTTGGCGGTTCGTTCGGGGATTTCTTTCTTATTTTTGTTGTTCTTTCTAGGTTCGTAGTGATGAGAAGCAAATCGAAGCTTATACATCTCGCGGTTATGGCGGCTTGTAGCTGTATTTTAGTGATGGTTTCTGCTGCACCAGCCAGAGCCATGCACATTATGGAAGGCTTTTTGCCAGCTGGTTGGGCGATTTTTTGGTGGGTTGCGTTCCTGCCATTTTTGATTTTGGGCATTCGTTCCATTACGCGAATTACCCGCCAAAACCCAGAATTAAAACTCTTGTTGGCGCTATCGGGGGCTTTTTGTTTTGTGCTGTCGGCGTTGAAAGTACCTTCGGTGACTGGGAGTTCTTCCCATCCCACGGGAACGGGATTGGGGGCGGTTTTGTTTGGTCCTCTCAGTATGTCGGTGTTGGGCACTTTGGTTTTGTTATTCCAAGCTCTGTTGCTGGCACACGGCGGGATTACCACGTTAGGTGCCAATGCCATGTCGATGGCGGTGGTTGGTCCTTTTGTGGCTTATGGAATTTATCGTTTGACCGTTCGCGTTAGCGGCAAGCAAGGAATTGCTTTGTTTTTGGCGGCGGCTTTGGGAGATTTATCCACTTATGTGGTGACTTCCGGGCAGCTAGCGATCGCTTTTCCCGAGGAAACCACTGGGATTTGGGGGTCATTCATCAAATTTGCTGGCATTTTCGCCGTCACCCAAATTCCACTAGCCATTAGCGAAGGATTGCTGACAGTATTGGTTTGGAATTGGTTGCAGGCATACAACCAAGAAGATTTACAAAGCCTTCATGCCTTGCAAAATCCCAGTTCCTAGCAACGTTGTTTTGAATTGAGGAGAAAAATGATGCAAACGACAAATTCCGGCTGGAAAAACTTGCTTCTGCTGTCAGGTGTGGTCGCCTTATCAGTCATTCCCTTGGTCGCCGTCAAAGATTCCCAGTTCGGCGGGGCAGATGGCAAAGCGGAAGCAGCCATTGCAGAAGTAGAACCAAACTACCAACCTTGGTTTTCCCCAGTGATTACCCCGCCTGGCGGCGAAACCGAATCCATGCTGTTTGCCTTGCAAGCGGCGGTGGGTTCTGGCATTTTGGGATTTGCCATTGGTTTGTATAAAGGGCGTTCTCAAACCAGAAACCAGCAAAACCATCACAACCAGCCTACCGAGTAATGACCCTCCGTATCGATACTTTAGCTTATAACAACCGATTGCGATCGCTGGCTACCGAACAAAAGCTAATTTTCGCGATCGCGGTTTGGTTGCTAGCATTATTGGGGCATCTACCAGTACAATTGGCCATTATACTGTGGATGGCGGTTTGGATCGTACAATATGCCCGCATCCCCATCAAAACCTATTTGTTGCTGGTAGGCATCGCCTCCTTTTTTTTATTCGCCAGTTTGCCAGCCTTTCTAATTCAAATTTCCCCCAATACCAACATTTTCGCCACTTCCCCATCTTGGGCAACCTGGCAAATCGGTTCTTGGCACTTAGGAATCACGCCCAAAAGCCTGCAACAAACCATTGATGTGGTCGGGCGTTCCGCCGCCTGTACTTCCTGCTTATTTTTCCTACTGTTTACCATTCCTTTTACCCATTTGCTACAAGTTTTGCGCCGCTGGCACTGTCCTGCCATTGTCACAGAATTGTTATTATTAATGTATCGCTTTATTTTTCTCTTGCTAGAAACAGCAGCCCAGTTGCATTTAGCACAAAAAGCCAGAGGCGGCTATCGTACCAGACAGCGAACCTTCAAAAGCGTCAGCCTGCTAGCCGGGCAATTGCTGGCGCGTACCCTGGGGCGCTACCGTCAGTTTCAATATAGCATAGCCGCGCGGGGATTTTCCGGCGAATTTCGGGTATATTCCCCAGAAACAACGGCATATTCGTGGCGATATGCCCTAGAATCGATAGTGGGTTGTTGTGGGTTGCTAGCGTTGGAAGCATGGTATCTTCTGAAATGACAGATTGGTTTTTGCAGTTTCAAAACGTTACTTATACCTATCCCGGGCAAACCCAACCCACCATTGACAACCTCACTTTATCCATTCCCCAGGGCAAAAAAAGCGCCCTCATCGGTCAAAACGGTTCCGGCAAATCCACCCTCTTATTTTTGGCGGATGGTTTGTACAAACCCCAACAAGGGGAAATTGCCATGCCGCAAATGCGCTTGCGCTACAATCGCCGTTCTCTAAACCGCTGGCGCAAATCGATTGGTTTGGCTTTTCAAGACCCCAACGAACAATTGGTGGCGGGTACGGTAACCGAAGATATTTCTTACGGTTTGTACAACTTGGGATTGCCGGAAAAGGATATAAAACAGCGACTGCGGCAAATTATTGCCGATTTTTCTTTAGAAGAAATATGGGAGTCGCCCTTACATCACCTTAGCATGGGACAAAAACGGCGGGTTGCCCTGGCGGGTGCGATCGCCTTGCACCCGAATTTGCTGCTTTTAGACGAACCCACCGCTTATTTGGATGGACTGCAAACCCACCATTTGCTGCAAGAACTCGATCGCATTTGGCAAAATGGTACCACATTGCTGATGGCAACCCACGATTTGGATTTAGCCTATGCGTGGGCGGATTGGTTTTTTATTGTGCATCAGGGGAAGCTGATCCTGCAAGGTAAGGCGGAGGATGTATTTTCCCAGCGCGACCTTCTCAGGGAAGTACAATTGGGGGTTCCCCTATTGTGGGAAGTTTGGGAAAGTTTGGGCAAGCCGACGCCGATGCCAAGAAATGTAGAACAATTGCAACAGCATTTGCACAAAACATAATTACGACAAATCGGCTTTGACAATGAAAATTTCAAAAGGTTCCAATCGCTTTGGTAGTTTAATCGTTTGCCCGGATTCTAACCGATTGGAGAGCAAAACCTCCCAAACTTTCGGAACAATATGTTCGTCGGTGGTTAGGTCTTTTTCGTAGGAAAAATTAATGACCACCAAAACGCGTTCCTGTCGGGTTTCGCGCACGTATGCCAAATGTTCGTAGGGATAGTGAATTAAAGAACGCCAACGACCGCGAATTAAAGCCTCGCTATGTTTGCGAATTTCAATTAATTTTCGGTAGAAATTTAGGGTAGAATTGGGGTCTTGCCATTGTGTGGAAACATTCACCTGGGGATAATTTTTATGAACGGGAAGCCAAGGTTCGATATCCCGACCAAAACTAAAACCAGCATGGGCAGAAGTATCCCACTGCATGGGCGTTCTAGCGCCATCTCGTGAAGGTAAAAATTCGCCGCCGATGTGCGGTGCCAAAACTTTATCTTGGGCTTTCTCTTCGGGGATATCGACATTGTTGACCATGCCAATTTCTTCCCCATAATATAGAACTGGTGTACCGCGTACGGTTAATAAAATTGTAGCGGCGGCGAGGGCAATTTCTTGGGAGTCAATGCACAAACTACATTCTACCCAACGGGATAAATGTCGGGGGATGTCGTGGTTGTCTAGAAAATAGGTTGGCCAGGCTTGGGGTGGGGTGATGAGTTCTTTTTTTTCAATTTCTCGTTGCAAATAGCCGGGATACCAAGTGCTAAAAGGAAATTCAAAGTTAAAGGCTAAATGGAGTTCGTCGTTGTTAACACCGTAAAAGCTGGCAGAATCGAATAATTGGTTGTCGATAAAGGTTTCGCCAATTAAAACGCGATTTTTGTAGCGATCGCAAATTTCTCTGATTTCCTTGACAATTTGATGGTTCTCCGGTAAATTTTTATTGTAAATGTGGTGTTGGTTGTTATAAGCGTTGCGATCGCTGGCTCCAAATTTTGTCGGATTGGGACGAAAATAGGGGTCTTTGCTATAAACGCTGGAAGCATCCAACCGAAATCCATCTACCCCTTTCTGCAGCCAAAATTCTATCACCTCATAAATGGCTTTTCTGACCTCTGGATTTTGCCAGTTTAAATCGGGTTGGTTTTGATTAAATGTATGGTAATAATATTGCCCTCTGGTTTCGTGAAAAGTCCAACCGCTACCACCAAAATAAGAAAGCCAATTGTTAGGAACCCCACCCCCTGGCGCTGGGTCTTGCCACAAATACCAATCGCTTTTGGGATTGTCTCGACTGGAACTGGATTCTAAAAACCAATCGTGTTGCGTAGACGTATGGTTGATAACCAGATCCATGATAACTTTTATCCCTCGTTTGTGGGCTTCTGCCAGCAACTCCTCAAAATCTTGTAACGTACCAAATACAGGCGCAATCCGATAGTAATCGCTGACATCGTAGCCATTATCCACCATGGGAGATTCGTGAATCGGAGACAGCCAAATAGCATCAATCCCGAGGGAATGATTGCTTTCCGGATTGCCATCGTTGAGATAATCCAATTTCTGGATAATTCCTTGCAAATCGCCTTTGCCATCGCCGTTGCCATCTGCAAAGGTCAGAGGATAAATTTGATAGATGATTCCCGTTTGCCACCATTTGGTAGGGGAAAATTCCATGTCTTGTGTCATGCTGGATAGCCATTATTCAACAACCAAATCCCAATATAACGTTTTTTCGCAGGGACAATTTGCAAATTGCCCCTACAGGATTTTTAACCTTTGTACCGCACTTCCCTGAAAGTTTGCTGAAGAAATTGCTAGAAAGATATAAAAATTGCCTTTCCTTTATCCTCGCAACAAGCGCATCCCATTCAGAGTAACCAATAAAGTCGAACCTTCGTGACCCAACACGCCAGCCGGTAGCGTCAGTTCGCCGAAAAAGTTAGCCACAATTAACAAAACAATCGATGTTAGCGCCAGGGTAATGTTTTGCCGAACAATGCGTTGCGACCTTTTGCCAATGGAAATCGCCTGTTCCAGCCTTTCCAATCGATTCGCCATCAACACAATATCCGCCGTCTCCAAAACCACATCGCTGCCAGCGCCTCCCATAGCAATGCCTACGGAAGCCTGGGTTAAAGCTGGTGCGTCGTTAATGCCATCTCCCACCATGGCAACAAAACGATGCTGTTGCTGCAATTTTTGAATGACATTTACCTTATCTTCCGGTAGCAAATTGGCATACACTTGAGCGACACCTACGGCTTTGGCGACGGATTCGGCGGTAGCGGCGTTGTCTCCTGTGAGCATGGCGGTGGTGGTAATGCCCATTTTTTTTAGGTTAGCATGGAGCTGGGCTGCTTGGGGATGTACTTGGTCGGCAACCGCTACAAGTCCCATAACTTGCTGGTTTTGGGCAATCCAGATAACGGTTTTGCCTTCTTTTTCCAGTTTTTCTGCCTTTTCAGATAAAACAGGTTCGATGGATGCTTTGACGGCTTCCGTGACAAAAGAAAGTTTGCCTGCCCTGACGGGAGTGCCTGCCACCGTACCGGAAACCCCCAAACCGACGTTGGCTTGCAGGTCAATGGCTTCTAAAAATTCAAGATTTTGCTGGTTCGCTGCTTGCACCACGGCTTGGGCAATGGGATGTTCGGAGTAGGCTTCCAGGGAGGCAGCCAGTTGTAAAAGTTGCTCTGGGGTGGTGTCGGCGGCGGGGATGCAGTTGCTGACTTGAAGAACGCCGGTGGTTAAGGTACCGGTTTTGTCAAATGCGATCGCTTTTACTCGACCAATTTGCTCTAACTGCGCGCCATCTTTAAATAAAATCCCCTGTCGCGCCCCTCGGGCAATCCCCGACAGCAGGGTAGGCATAATCGCTGCCATTAACGCACAGGGAGAGGCGACCACCAAAAACGTGAGGGAACGATAGATAGTGGTTTCCCAACTCCATTGCAAAAGAAAGGGCGGCAGCGTTCCAAATATTATCCCAGCTACCACAATGACTCGCGCGTATCCCCGTTCAAATCTTTCTAAAAACTGTTGCGAAGGGGGTTCGGTGCTTTTGGCTTGTTCTACTAGCCGAATGACCCGTTGAATCAAACTGCTTTCTGGCGGCTTGTGGAGTTCTACAAGCAAAGCCCCGTTGCCGTTGATGGTGCCGGCAAATACTTCGTCATCGATGGTTTTGTCAACTGGAATGGATTCTCCGGTAATGGGTGCCTGGTTGGCGGTACTATTTCCTTGTCGGATAATACCATCAGTGGGAATAAGTTCGCCGGGTTTGACCAAAATGCGATCGCCGATTTGCAACTGTTCGGTGGAAACCATCTGTTCTTGCCCTTGCTGCCAAATCCTTGCCGTATCGGGAGTTAGCTGCATGAGAGAGCGAATATTGCGTTCCGTGCGATGCATGGCAATATTTTCTAAGGCACCGCTGATGGCAAAAATCAGAATTAAAATGGCACCATCCACCAACAAATAGTATTCCTGCTGCCACAATCCCAAAATCGATGCCCCCAGCGCCGCCACCACCATCAGCAAATCCACATCCAATTCCTTTTCCTGCCAGAGGGTGGTTAAGCCTTCCCGCGCGCTTTCGTAGCCACCAATGATGTAGGCTGCCAGCAAAATCCAAATACCGCCGCCAACCCAGTTGCTGTTAAGAGATAGCCAGCCGAGAAAGGTCAAAACGGCACAAGTAACGGCTGCAAAGGCATCGGGATAGCTTTGCCACCAAGCATACAACTGCTTTCGGTGGATGAAGAGTAAATTTGCCATAGAATGTACCCCTATAGAACTATTTTTTTTAGGTTAAACGTTGACATTGGTGTTAAAGTCAAGGTATTGGTTAATTGGCTGGGTATGCTGACGATTAAAGAACTTACCCAAACCGTCGGTCATGGGATTACCCCGCGCATGGTGCGGCACTACCACCAAATTGGCTTGCTGCCGCCGCCGGAACGCTCTGCCAGCAACTATCGTCTCTACAGCGAAGCTGATGTGAAGCGGTTGCAGCGGATTGTTGCTCTCAAGGAACAAGGGTTTCAGCTTGCCCATATTAAGGAAATTTTAGCCAGTCAGGAAAAGGACACTGATGCGGATGTTTTGGTGGCAAGGTTGCAGCAGCAGTACCAAAATGTCGTGCAAAAGTTGGTGAAGCTGCGGCAAACGGCAACGGCGCTGGAAGGTTTGATTGGACGCGATCGCTTTTGCGAATCAAAACAAGCGGAGGCATTTGCCCAACTGCAATTATTAGAAGTAGAAACCCAAACGGCGCAATCTTTAAGCGAAGAACTCTGGCAGCATTTGGATGCCGGGGTAGCGAACCATCCGGAGAACTTTCGGGAGGCGTTGCAGCGATTGTTACCCGACTTATCCCAACGCCCGGAAATTGAAGTGGATATTTTATCGAATTTGGTTCTCGCCTGCGGGGATGTTAGTTTGGCGGCTTTTGTGCGTTTGAGCAGGGATGCGATTAAGGCAGGTCGCGCGCATTTGCGTGCGGGATGTACCGTTGTGGGTGATATACCTCCCGTGGTGGAAACCTTAGATAAACCCCGCCTCGCTCACTTGGGGTGCGAATCGACGACGTTAATTGAAGACCCCCATATCTGCAATGCCGCCGAAGCGGAGGAACGGTTTTGGCAGGATAGCAACTGGCAGGAACGGTTGGCAGAATCGATCGATGGCAATATTTGGGTGGTAGGATACGCCCCCTCGGTGTTGGTGAAAATTTGCGAGGCGGTGGAACATCGGGGTTGCCAGCCGGCTTTGGTGGTGGGATTGCCGGTGGGATTCAGCCACGCGCCGGCAGCAAAACGACGGCTGATGCAGTTGGAAATTCCCTATGTCACGATTGAAGGGGCGTTAGGGGGTGGTTTGTTGGCAGCGGTCGTGTTGAATCGTATGGCGGCTTCTTTGATAGAAAAGCCGAACTGTCATTGTTATTTGGCAAGAACTACATAATTTTTTTGGGATGGGCGCGATCGCTTTTTTGCATAGATTCGATCGCGATCGCATTTCTTCGCTTTTTGGACAAATTCCTATTTCTTGTGGCATACTAGCCATGAAAATCGCCCACATTACCCATGGGCAAACAGCCACCTTTCTGGAATTTGTAACGACATCCGGCATGGAACCACCGGCATCGTTCCCAGTTCCAGCCCAGCCAACTTGGAGATTACTGCCAGGACGACAATGACAGGTTTTCAGAATCAAGAGAACGAGGGGCCAAATCCCTCATTTGGTGGCGATCGCAGTGGCGAAGCCAAATCTTTGAACAATCTGGGCCTTGCCTACCAATCCCTAGGACAGTACCAACGAGCCATCGAGTACCACCAGCAATCTTTAGCTATCAAACAAGAAATCGGCGATCGCAGTGGCGAAGC
>NZ_LNDC01000076.1 GCF_001870905.1 Geitlerinema sp. PCC 9228 | reverse complement strand
GCAATTTAACTGTTGCCGGTTGCAATTGCAACCAAACCAAAGGCAATGGAGACCTGGAAGATTTTCTCTGCGACAGACCCGAATGGCTCCAGCATATTCAGCGCTAGTAGCGATCGCACGCACCCGGCTTGGCAAGGTACAATAGTAGTTGCCCTATCGTTGAGCTGTGTCGAAGCATTTGACGCCAACGATAGTTCCGCACAGGCCTTGCCAACACACCCATCTTTCCATGAGTCTATTCGTCCTGCAATCTGTCAAAAAAGACTTCGGTTCCAAAGAAATTCTCCGCGACGCCAACTTAAGCATCGAGCCCAACGATAAAATTGGCGTTATCGGTACCAATGGCTCTGGAAAATCCACCTTACTGCGCATGCTAGCTGGAATCGAACCCATCGACGGGGGCAAACTCCTCACCCATACTGCCAGCAACCGCATTGCCTACCTTCCCCAACAACCAGAAGTAGACGAAAATAAAACCGTTCTCGAACAAGTTTTTGCCAACAGCGACGAACAAATGCGCCTGATTCAGGAATACGAAGAACTTTCCTACCAACTGGCGCAACATCCCGACGACGAACAACTCATGGCGCGTTTTTCCAAAATTTCCCAAGAAATGGAAACCCAACAGGCTTGGGATTTGGAAACCAACGCCAAAATCATCTTAAGCAAACTGGGAATCGAAGATTTCGACACCCCCATTCGCAGCCTCTCCGGCGGTTATCGGCGACGCATTGCCTTGGCAACCGCATTGCTAGCCAATCCCGATGTGTTGCTGATGGACGAACCGACGAACCATTTGGATGCTACCTCGGTAGAATGGTTGCAAGATTTCCTCAATCGTTTCCGCGGCGCTTTGGTTCTGATTACCCACGACCGCTATTTTCTAGACCGCGTTACCAACCGTATCATTGAAATCGACCGCGGCGATTTGTTTGCTTACGATGGCAACTATTCCTACTATCTAGAGAAAAAATCCCAACAGGAAGCTGCTGCTGCCAAAAACCAGCAAAAACACCAAGCTGTTTTGCGCAAAGAACTAGAGTGGCTGCGACGGGATCCCAAAGCCAGGGGAACCAAACAAAAAGCTCGGATCCAACGTATTGAAGAAATGCAGGAAACCGAGTTTAAGGAATCGCAAGGGAAAGTGGATATTGCCACCCCTAGTCGCCGCATTGGCAAAAAAGTTATCGAGCTGGAAAATATTTACAAATCCTACGGCGATCGCTGTTTAATAAAAGATTTTTCCTATACATTTGCCCCCAACGAGCGCGCGGGCATCATTGGCGGTAACGGTGCTGGCAAAACCACCTTACTCGATATAATTGCCGGACGCCTCGAACCCGATTGCGGCACGGTAGAAATCGGTGGCACCATTCACATTGGTTATTTCGACCAACACTCGCAACAGCTAATCGACGCCGCCAACCAAAACCAACGGGTAATTCAATACATCAAAGATGTGGGTGAATATGTAAAAACCAAAGACGGTTCCCTGATTAGCGCTTCGCAAATGCTGGAGAGGTTCTTGTTTCCACCAGCACAGCAATATACTCCCTTGCACAAACTGTCCGGTGGGGAAAAACGGCGCTTGTTTCTATTGCAAGTGCTGATGGGAGCGCCCAACGTTCTGATGTTGGACGAACCGACCAATGATTTGGACGTGCAGACCTTATCGGTGTTGGAGGATTACCTGGAAGAATTTAACGGTTGCGTGGTGGTAGTTTCCCACGATCGCTATTTCCTCGACCGCACTGTAGAAAAAATCTTTGCCCTCGAAGACCAAGGCAACATCCGCCAGTATCCGGGCAATTATTCTGTCTACTTGGATATCAAACGCGCCGAAGCAGCCGAAGCAGCGGAACAAGCAGCAGCCTCCACCACCAAAAGCCAAGAGAAGAAATCTAGCAAGCCAAAACGGGAGAAAAACAAACCCAAACCGGGAAACAACGGCGCTCAAAACAAACTTTCTAGTAAAGAAAAGCGGGAGCTGTCAGATTTAGAAAAGAGAATTCCCGAACTAGAAGCCGAGAAAGCCAACTTAGAAAAGGAAATGTACAATCTATCGCCGGAAAAAGTAACGCAACTGCAAGAACTATACCAGCAAGCGGAGCAATTGCAAGCTCAAATCGACCAAGCGATGGAACGGTGGATGGCGCTGGCAGAGGTGGAAACCTAAGCGATCGCGTTTTTAACAAAAATTTAATTTTGTCCAGGCCCATGCTGTCTCTCTGGTAAAATATAGGGTCTATCAAAACCCATCAAAAGACTATGAAACGCAGAAAGCTTCTCGGTTATACCGCCCTTGGCGCTGCGAGCAGTTCGGTATTGGCAGCTTGCGGCAACACCGCCACCAACACCAGTTCGGTAGCCACCAACAGTGCGGCTTTACCCACCGTACGCTGGAAAATGGCGACCAGCTGGCCGACCTCCTTGGATACCTTATACGGTTCGGCGGAAACCCTCGCCAAACGAGTCAGCGAAATGAGCGGCGGTCGATTTACCATCGACTTATTTGCTGCTGGCGATATCGTTCCTGGGTTGCAAGTGATGGATGCCGTGCAGGGGGGTACGGTGGAATGCGGCCATACCGCCAGTTACTACTATATCGGCAAAAATCCTGCTTTGGCCTTCGGTACCTGCGTTCCTTTTGGCTTGAACGCCCAACAACAAAATGCGTGGTTGTATGAAGGCGGTGGTATGGAAGCCACCAATAAAATTTACAGCGATTTCAATATTATCGCTTTTCCCGCTGGCAATACCGGTGCCCAGATGGGCGGTTGGTTTAAGGAGGAGGTCAATGGGGTAGAAGACCTCAGAGGGCTCAAAATGCGCATTCCTGGCTTGGGCGGTAAAGTGATGGCGCGTTTGGGGGTCAACGTGCAAGTGCTGCCTGGTGGCGAAATTTTCCTGGCTTTAGAGCGGGGGGCCATCGACGCAGCGGAATGGGTTGGTCCTTACGATGATGAACGATTGGGATTGCAGGATGCGGCCCCTTACTACTACTATCCCGGCTGGTGGGAACCGGGGGCTAGTTTTGATTTGCAAATCAACCGCAATGCCTGGGATAAGTTGCCTACGGAATATCAAGAAATTGTAAAAACGGCGGCTTACGAGACGAATTTGCTATGCCTGTCGCGCTACGATGTACGCAATCCCAAGGCTTTACAGCGGTTGGTGGAGGGAGGTACGCAATTGCGCCAGTACAGCGATGAAATTCTATCGGCGGCGCAAAAAGAGGCGTTTGAGCTGTACGAAGAAAATGCCAGCCAGGATGCTTCTTTCCGGGAGATGTACGAGGGATGGAAGCAGTTCCGCGAGCAAATTTACCGCTGGCATGCCACCAACGAGTTTGGGTTTAGCAGTTTTGCGTTTTCCCAATAATAGCAGTTAAGAATCGGTTCGGGAGGTGGCGATCGCGAGGATGCCGGCTACGGGAATTTGGTGCTTTTGTAGGGCTTTGACAGCTTCGCGACAGGTGGCACCTGTGGTATAAATATCATCAACCAGCAAGACAGGATACTGGGGTGGGCGGCGATGGAAATCTTTGCCGAGGGCAAGGGCACGGGCTAGATTTTGCTGGCGCTGTTCGCGAGAGAGTCCGAATTGAGCTTGGGTGGGGCGAATTCTAGCTAGACCGTGCGATCGCAGGGGGTAGCCGGTGGTTTCGCAAAAGCTTTTGGCAATTAACTCTGCCTGGTTGAAGCCACGCTGTTTTACCTTCTCTGGATGCATGGGAATGGGAACAACTGCGTATTTTGACCGGCTGGATTTTGGCCGGCGATTTTTGAGAGAATTTAACCAGGCTTGTGCTAGCCAACGACCCAAAGGGGCTGCCAGTTGCGGATAGTTTTCGTATTTCATGGCAGCGATCGCTTGTTTGAGGGAACCGCCATAAAGCCCCCAAACCAATACCGGTATCTCGTCGGTGAGAAATTGGTTGGCGGGGGAGAACTGATGGGTTTGCAAGCGTTGCTCGCAAGAGGTACACAGGCGATCGACGTTGGTGGTGGGGCGGTCGCACAGGCAACAGCGATCGGCAAGAAACAAATCCAGAAAGTTGTGAAGAACGCGTTTCCAAATCGCCATGAATCTTTTACCTTCTATGGGAAAATCCCTTTATCAGGTTACTATAGATAATTTTGTAGCAATTTCTATAGAAAATCGCGTACAACCAGATTTGTACTAAGCTTGTCGAAAAGTTGGCTTCTCCTAGAATTTTGGCTGGTGCGGTGCTGTTATCGAGGGAACGACCGTGAATTATCTATTTTGGCTCAACCACACCGAATGCGAACAACCGGAATTGGTCGGGGAAACGGCCTTTTACCTCGATCGTTTAGCCCAAAAAAATTTTCCTGTGGAAGCTAGTTTGGCGGTAACCACCGAGCTTTGGAGACAATTTTGGGAAACCCACAACTGGTTGGAGCCGCTGTTGGCGGAGTTGCCCTACGCTTCTTTTCATATTAATTTAGACGAACCGCACCAACTCAGCGCGATCGCCGGTCAAATTCGCGAGGAAATTTTGGCGGCGGAGTTGCCCGTTTCTTTGCTAGAAAAATTAGACCGCGTCAGCCAAGAACTAGACACGCCGGTATTGATGTTTCGACCCTCCGTAAGCTTGCCTACCCACGTTTGGCACAGCCAGCGGGATTGCCATTATTTGCTAGAGGAGAATTTTTGCTGGAAGCAACCCCAGCAGATGGCATTGGCGTTGAAGCGGTTGTGGGCGGAATTATTTCGAGCGCGCAATTTATTTTACTGGCAGCGGTCGGGGATTGCCCTCAATGAAATTAAACTGGGAGCGATTTTGCAACCGGTCCGCGAAGCGATCGCCTCGGGAACGTTGCAGACCAAACCCGATGCTAGCATTAAAATTAGCGCCACCTGGGGATTGCCCAAAGCCATGTTCATGGGGGAAGTGGTGCCCGATACTTACAGTTTGGACCCCCAAACGGGAGAGCTGCTGCAACGGGAATTGGGGGAAAAAAGTTGGACCTATCAGGTTGCCCATTATGAAGGGGAAACCTCCCACTTGGGGCAACATGCTAGTAGCGACAGTACCCATCCCATTTTATGGGAATGCTTGCACGCGCAAACGGTCAGCGAACCCCAACGGCAGGAATACGTGCTATCGAGCGATCGCTTGCAGCATTTGTACGAACTCAGCCAAACCGCCGCCAGTATTTTAGGACCGCAATTTTACCTGGAGTGGGTACTGGCACCATCCCATCCCCAACAACCGCCGAATCTTTACGTGGTAGCAGCCTATCCCGAAACGGAGTCCCTTTCCCCGCCTCAAACGAGTACGGCAGCTTCTTCCCCAGCCGCTTCTACGCCTGACGATTCTGGGGAAACGCCTTCAGAAGATATGACGGAACCAACGCCGGTGCCCTCTCCAGAACCTGCCTTGGTGCTATCGGGAACCCCCGCTTCTGGGGGAAAAGCCATAGGACCGGCTTTGGTCCTGGCTGGCGATGCTTCTTCTCCCAGTTCCATGCCTACGGATGAAGGGTCCAACCCGCCAATTTTGGTGGTTTCTACCCTCAAACCTGATTTTATTCCCCTGCTGTCGGTGGTGGCTGGGGTGATTACGGAAATGGGGGGAATGAACTCCCACGGGGCGATTTTGGCGCGGGAAATTGGGATTCCGGCGGTGGTAGGAATTCGGGATGCCACGCGGGTTCTTTCTGCCAATACGACGATTTTTATCGATGGCCATCGTGGCGAGGTGCGGTCGGTATCGTCTCAGGGAACGACCTGTGCGGTGGAAGCACAGCCACAATCGGAAACTGAAGGGGAAACTGGCGATGGTCCGAAGGACTGGTACCAAAGTCACCATCGCGAGGCAGCTACGGAAAGCGATGGTGCTTCTCACCAGAGGCATCCGCTGTATTCTGCTGCTACACCGTCATTTCCTGCCACTGCTACGCAAATTATGCTCAATTTGAGCCAGTCTACCAAGATTTCCCAGGCACAAGCGTTACCGGTGGATGGGATTGGCTTGCTGCGTTCGGAGTTGATGCTGCTGGGAACTGGGGAAATTTTCCATCCCTGTTATTGGGTGCAGCAGGGGCATGAGGAGGGGTTGCAGGAAATGCTGACTGAAGCGATCGCGCCGTTTGTGCGCAGTTTTTATCCCCGACCAGTGTTTTACCGTGCTTTGGATTTGCGATCGCCGGAATTTCAATCCCTACCAGGGGCACCGCCATTCCCCTCTACTGCCAACCCCATGCTGGCGCAGCGGGTTTCTTATTTGCTGGATGCGAAGCTGTTTGATGTGGAACTGGCAGCGATCGCTCACTTACGCAACTCTGGCTATACCAACTTGCACTTATTGCTACCTTTCGTACGTAGTGTGGAAGAATTTTCCTTTTGCCGCCAGCGTGCCCTACAAGCTGGTTTGGTTCCTAGCGAGCAGTTTCAAATTTGGATTATGGCGGAAGTTCCTTCGGTGTTGTTTCTCATGCCAGAGTACGCACAAGCGGGATTGCAGGGGATTTCCATTGGCAGCAACGACCTCACCCAACTGGTGTTGGGGGTAGATCGGGAACAACCGCAAACCCAACTCAACGAATGCCATCCAGCCTTACGCCGCGCCCTCAAACAGCTCGTTCGCGGTGCCCGAGAAGCGAACCTTCCCGTTTCCATCTGCGGTCAAGCGCCGGTGAGCTACCCGCAACTAATTGAAGATTTTGTCTACTGGGGGATTACGTCTATTTCTGTGGAACCGGATGCGGCGGCGCAAACTTACCACGAAGTAGCGAGAGCGGAACAGCGGCTTTTGTTGGAAACTTCCCGACATTTTCACCAGCGATCGTAGCACGGGGAAGCCAACACTCAGCTTCTTCTAAGGTTCTTCTCTATTGTTTTCCCAGATAGGCAGTGTACAAAGACAATAGAGAGAGCTTTCAAGACCAAGGATAATAGTTATGTCGGAAATTGTATCGTTAGACATTCTACGGGAACTAATCCAACAGTATGGCTACCCAATCCTTTTTTTAGGGATTTCTATAGAAAATACAGGGATTCCAGTTCCGGGAGAGACCATTACCATTTTGGGAGGATTTTTGGCAGGAAGCGGCGAACTCAATTATTGGTTGGTTTTGGCGAGCGTATTTTTTGGTGCTGTTTTGGGGGATAATTTCGGTTATTGGCTGGGGAAATGGGGTGGTTGGGCATTTTTGCTGCGTTTGGGCAAACTTTTCCGCATTCGGGAGGAGAAACTACAAAATTTGCGGGAACAATTTCAGCGCCATGCTCGCCGTACGGTATTTTTGGGTCGGTTTGTGGCTTTGTTGCGCATTTTTGCTGGTCCGATTGCTGGAATAGCTGGCATGAGTTACGGGGAGTTTTGTTTGTACAATGCGGCTGGGGCGGCTGTTTGGGCTGCGGTTACGGTTAGTTTGGCGTTTTCTGTGGGTCGAGTTATTTCTTTGCCAGCGCTGATTTCTGGGATGTCGAGTGTGGGATTGGTGGCGTTGATGGTGGTTGTCGCGATCGCGCTTTCCCACTGGTTCAAATCTCGCTGTACTGCCAAAAGCTAAAATTCAATGCTGGTGGAGGTTGTAATCCCTTAGAGGGGTTAAGAAAAATTTCGACGTATCCCTTAGAGGATACCGTAGATGGTCTTCTGTTTCAATCCCTTAGAGGGGTTAAGAGAAATTTCGACACCCTGATAAAAGCGGATTTTGTGGCACCACGCGCTTTGTTTCAATCCCTTAGAGGGGTTAAGAGAAATTTCGACTTTTTTATTTGTCCTGCACGTTGGTAGGTAAGAGAACTTTCCTATTAACTATTAATTTTTATCCACGAAAAATATCCCACAAATTCTTCCTTTTCGCTAGCAAGCAAGTAAGATAGGAAAATGGAAGTAGACACTATAACCCACACTGTGAAAAACATTGGTTCGACTAAATCTACTAAGGACTCTTCAAGGGATGGAAAAATATATATTAATGGGATTAAAATCACTATTTGTACAATTAGAGTAGTAAACCAACCAACAAAAGCACCATAAAAAATCGAAACTACTAACAAAAAAGGTAGACAGAATAGTTTAGACAAGAATCCTATAAACAAAATTACCCCCCTTACAGAAGTGTTGAATGTCAAGAAAAACCCTAGAAAAATCCCCCCAGCAGTTTCAATCCCTTAGAGGGGTTAAGAGAAATTTCGACCAAAAGGGTGCAGGTGCGCTTCTTTCCCACAATGCGGTTTCAATCCCTTAGAGGGGTTAAGAGAAATTTCGACGGGGAGCGACAACGAAGCTTTAGTAGATTGGCTAGAAGTTTCAATCCCTTAGAGGGGTTAAGAGAAATTTCGACCCCAGGTCGGTTTACCACCTAACTAGGAATTAAGTTTCAATCCCTTAGAGGGGTTAAGAGAAATTTCGACCCAAAACCGGGAACCAATCGAGCCACCAACCACTAATGTTTCAATCCCTTAGAGGGGTTAAGAGAAATTTCGACTATGGATATCCTGCGGGTATGCAGGGAAAGGAGAAGTTTCAATCCCTTAGAGGGGTTAAGAGAAATTTCGACTATGTTGGGTTTTAATTCTTCGTGTATGTATCTTGAGTTTCAATCCCTTAGAGGGGTTAAGAGAAATTTCGACGAATGTACCAAAAAGAAACAAAGAAACTATTGAAGTTTCAATCCCTTAGAGGGGTTAAGAGAAATTTCGACACTATGATGTGAAACAAGTATTTCCCGCTAGTAGGTTTCAATCCCTTAGAGGGGTTAAGAGAAATTTCGACATAAACTACATAGTAATCGCCGTTGGGGATGAAGTTTCAATCCCTTAGAGGGGTTAAGAGAAATTTCGACTGTTTTGATTCGGTCATTTTGGTTTTCGTCATGTGTTTCAATCCCTTAGAGGGGTTAAGAGAAATTTCGACAGTACCGGGAAAAATTGTTTTAGGTTGATACATCAAGTTTCAATCCCTTAGAGGGGTTAAGAGAAATTTCGACAAATACTCCAGCCGTCCTGCTGGTCATCGATAAAGTTTCAATCCCTTAGAGGGGTTAAGAGAAATTTCGACCCTGGTGGGGGCGATCGCAAAGAGCGATTCCCCTACGTTTCAATCCCTTAGAGGGGTTAAGAGAAATTTCGACTTGTAGCGGCAATATCGAAAGATCCTGCATTCAGCGAGTTTCAATCCCTTAGAGGGGTTAAGAGAAATTTCGACCGGATGAAGTTTCCACCACCACCATTGCCGAACTGTTTCAATCCCTTAGAGGGGTTAAGAGAAATTTCGACTGCTGTAAGCCCACTGGCGAAACCTATTGGGGGCGTTTCAATCCCTTAGAGGGGTTAAGAGAAATTTCGACTAGGGAGAAAGAGCAATGCGACAACTACACAAAAAAGTTTCAATCCCTTAGAGGGGTTAAGAGAAATTTCGACGGCGGTCGCCTCAAAGCCTTATGATATGTAGTTTTCCAGGTTCGATTGCGACGTTGAATTTAATTCTAGCATTTGAGCCATCAAAAAGGGAAGACCCCCAGCAACAAAAATCGCCAAAACTCAACCATAGCAAGCCTTTCAGAAACTGCGACGGTGAGCGGAAACCGACAAAGACCTTCCAAGCCAGACCCCGTGGGAGATGTAGCTGCATTTTTTCAACCATCAGTTTCAAACACCCACCCATCGTCGCACCTCAGCAGAAAAACACCGTATCGTCGCGCACCGGTTCGCCACCAATTCGTTCCACCTTCTCATGGCAGCTACCACAGAGAAAATAAAATCGAATACTATCGCACTCCGGTTTAATAAGTTTTGCCAAACGCGATCGCAATTTCGCATACTGAGTAGCCGTCAAATCGCACTCAAACACGCTAAACTGCATCCACTGTCCGTACGATTTCAGAACCTTGTGAATTTTAGTACGGCGTTTGTCCTCTGAAATATCATAACTCACCACCACAAACATCGTTACTCCCTGCTCACTTCATCACCAACGGAGGATACATCTCGATTTCCGCCATCAAATACTTAGCCAGCAACCGCGCCTGAATCTCAAAAGCCTCTTGATAAGTACAATTGCGCTTCAAAACCGGATGCTTAAACTTAGATTGTTTCTTCTGTTCGTACAACCGCAAAAACGTTTTCAAACCATCCTTCGTCAGCGACACAGCACCACTCAACGGTTCCGAGGTAAAATCTGCTGGCTTCAACCAACGCTTGTTCAACGCTGAAAACACCATCGTATCCACAATTAAAGGACGAAATTCCTCCATTACATCCAATGCCAGGGAAGGTCGGCCATATCGTTCCATGTGTAAATATCCTAGATAGGGATCGAATCCAACAATATTGACTGCACTTTGGATGTCGTGGCGCAAAAGCGCGTATCCCAAACTCAAAAGCGCATTAATCGGATCGGTGGGAGGTCGGCGGCGACGGCTTTCAAATTGAAAATCTTCGTTGGAAAACAATTGCGCAAAAGCACTAAAATAAGCAGCACTGCCACTACCTTCCAACCCCCGCAAAGCATCGATACTGGTGGTTTGGTCAATAGGCGCGATCGCTTTTTCCAATCCCGCGATCGCATTTTGTAAGTCACAACCCTCATGACTACGTTCTCGCCGCATCAAAATATTGCGATAGTTCTTCAACTTCCCACGCACAAATCCCCGCACTACATGCAGCGCCTTTTCCGTATGACCCGCCGCCTGCCACTGAGCTTGACGTACAAAGATATTTTTGGTTAGCTCTGGCTCCAAACGCCCTAAATATCGCCCCGTTTGGGTTAGAAAACTCAGGGGAATGTGGCGTTCTAATAACTCATTTACCACCGATGGCGAAACCGTAGCCCGCCCTAAAACCACCACACCATCAATTTTAATCAGCGGCACCTCTAACGGCGTTTCCGCTTTCACTTTCAAACATTCATCGGTCTTGCCAATAAAAGCATTTTCCTGCGATACGTAAACAGTTCCCATGGTTTTTCTCCTTGTATTTCTCTCAGTTAAGGCATTTCTCGATAGCGTTCCACCGTAGTTGCTGCCCTCGGCAAACAACGCGATCGCAAACTACATCCCCGACAGCGCTGGCTATAAACAGGCACAGGCATTTTTCCAGTTTCCAGTAACTTGCTTACAGCAGAAATCGTAGCCATCGTTTGTTGTCTCAAATCAGAAGATAGTTCGACAATCTGACGCTGGTGCGAACTGGCATAATATACATACCCACGCGCGATCGCTTTTCCCGTCATCTCCTCCAGACACAACGCCTGGGCGCACACCTGCAATTCATCATTATCCCACTCTCCCCGATTGCCCCGCTTGTATTCCACCGGATACCATTCCCCCGATGCCAGCTCAATCAAATCGGCTTTGCCAATCAACCCATACCTGTCGGATTTCAGCCAAATCGCGCGAACTTGCCAAGTTTCCTCGCGAACATTTTCCAATAAGCTGTGAACGCGATCGTGCAAGCTAGTTCCCTCCACCGTATATTCGTTATCGATAAATTCTCCCGCACAAAACATGCGCCAGCAGCGGTGAGCGCAATAATTATATTGATTGAGTGCGGCAATAGGTATGTATTCCATAGATTTCTCCTCCTTTACGTAGCAATCCGCCGCGCTATTCCCATACCCATCGTGGTTTTCCTGCCAATACCACAATAGAAAGCAAAATCCGCTAGGGCGTTGATTTGTTTGATTTGCTTGGCATCGAGATTTTCAAACAAGCGATAGCTAATTTCCCCCACACAACCAATGGTTTTCGCCTTGGCAACCATGGCAGGTCGCGTGCGAATATCGAAATAACTGGGAAAAATAGCATCTACGGCAATATCGTGGAATTCCATACCGCTGTATCGATTCCATCGCGCCAGCAAACTTTGAAAGACCAACTCTCGCGTCGGCAGGGCACAATCGTATTTCCCTTGGCGAAAAGTGGTAGGCGTGGCTAGCTGCAAGGCAATTTGGCGATCGCTACTACTGGCTTGTTCGTATAGCTGTGCGTAGGTACAAGCATCTGCCCAAACATCTTGCGATTGCCGCGTTCCAGCAATTTTTGTAACAATTAAGTTTGTACTGCCCAAGTGCCAATCCCGGTTGAGGTCTAAATTAAGCCACAATTTCCCTAACTGCCCAAATAAAGTATCGTCGAGTAAGGAAATACGCCACCAACAAGGGGTACCGGCGGCAATGGGTTGGCGGTATTGCCACTGCAGGGTTTTCCTGCTCTTTTGCGGATGGGCAATCTGGATGTTGCTGAGGGTAAAGGCTTTTTGCCCCTTATCTGCGTGCAAGCGATCGCCTAAACTTTTATCTACAGCACTGACCAAACTAAGAAATAAGGCATGCAGGTGTTTGCCATCGAGGTAGTTTGGCGATAAATCGGATTGGGGAATGAGATGGAGAACCAGACTGTGAGGCATTTTTCCAGAAACAATATAATTCTAAGAACCAAATCGATATTCCATACCAGCGGGAATTTCAATTCCATCCGCCTCGTAATATTGCCCTTGCATTTTGGTATTTTCAATTAAACTAACCGGTGGCATATTAATGACATCGTAAGTCATTACTTGATGGGCAAACATAACATCCAACGGATTTAAAGGATAGGGAAATATAAAAGTTCCGTTTCTTCGTTGAATAGAAGTTAGTTCTTTTTGCGTTACTTGGGCTTTACTTGCCCATTTTCCCAACCGAATCCACTTGGGTAAAGTAATAGGATTTTGGCAAATAGCAAAAAATTCAAACTGGCTTTCCGGGGCAATTTCTTTATTCCTTCCAAAACTAGGAATATTTTTCTGCGTCTTTTGCATTTCTACGTGATAGCGGTTGTCGGCATATTTCCATGTCTGTAAAACTGTTACATGGTTGAGCGATCGCGCTGGTGTAATATAAATTCCCTGCTGGTTCAATGGCATCAGATGTTGTTCGTATTTGGGAATTTGCTCTTGACAAAAATAGCGATAAGCATTTTCTTCAGCAACAGTAGTGCCATATCGTTCGCTATCCACCAATCCCAGTGCGTAGGAAAGTGCGTAATTGTGAATAATGGGTTCGGTTTCGTACAACCTTCCCAGTTCCCGCGTGGCAAAATAGAGGTTGTCGTGTAGTTCGATATTGCAACGATAAATAGCAATCATAGTTCGTCCTCACAAGCAAAGGTTGGGATGCGTTTGGTCTGAGAAAGAAACCACCAACAAACCAAACGCACCGCGAAAATTTATTGAGACGATTTGGCAGCCTGTTTTTTCGGTTTAATATGTCGGGAAGCGTATTCTTTTGCTTCGCGATCGGTTTGTTCTAGCAATTGCTTGATTTGGGTTTCATCTTTCAAAATGGCTTTCACTTCTTGAAACAAGGGTTGAAAAGATTCGCCAATAAAATTAGTATGTACAACCAACTCTTCTTCCATGAGATTTTGAATGGTTGCTGTGGCTGCTGCTACAACATCATCTTCATCCAGTGGATCGGGCGATCGCAATGTTTGTTGTTCTTTCATAAAATCGTAAATGGCTTGCGTCCAACGCAAATTACTAATGATTTCACCATCAGCAAAAACAATGCCTATTAATTCATTGCGAAGTCTGCCAGTTCGAGTCGTTTGGGCACCGTAATGACGGGTTCGTAATATATTGTTGAAAACGTATAAAAAACTCGCCTCTGTCGGGTCTTTTAACGTAACAATACTGGGGAAAAATATCTGCGGCTTGATGTGGTCTTGCTGGTTGATACGGTTCGTGATTTCTCCTACTTTGGTATCATTTTCTCCTTTAGAAGCCATGCTGCCATTTTCATAGGGAGCGTTCAGTGTAAAGAGTTCGCGCGATTCGGCAAAATCCGTAATTGAAAATGCTGTATCCACCACAACTTTCGATTTTTCCGAACCCGAATCGCCAATGGCAAAACCATAAATAATGCAATCGGGATTGTTCATGCCAAAATTAACGTTATATTCGCATTCTTCGGCACTCAGGAAATCATAATTCCGCAACAATTCCCGTCCAACCAGACGTTCGGGAGTTGATTGTTTGCGTTTGAACATAGCCAAACGACTAATAAGATTTTTCTCTTGAATGCCGGCACGAATTCGCGATTTGTTTAACTCACCATCCGTTTGAAATAAGGGATAAGACTCCGTGACACGCAGCGTCAGGAAGTGAACGTATTTTCCCATGGGTTTGTAGGGAATTTGTTCGTGAAAGTGTTTGGAATCAACGGATTTCAGAAAGCTCATAGTTTCTCCTCTTGTTTGTGCTACTTGATTTTTCTCGATGAAGTCTTGGTTGTTATTCCATTTAGGTTTGGTTTTGATTTTCTTTATCGTCCTCCAAGCGATATAAAAACTCGCAGGTATCTTTAATAAGATTTAACTGTTTCCCTGCCAAGCGAGCGCGATCGCCTCCAAATGTATTTTCAAATACTTCATGGACAAAGTAACGTGCAAATTGCAAAATTGCCTCCCGTTCTGCTTCTCGATCTTTTAAAATCCAATACCCTTCTGCTGTTGATGAGTGAACCCGATCCATCAATTTATAAACTTTGGCGGCTACCGCGTCAACCAATGCTTCCCCTTGATAGCTTGGATCGGCATCTAGAATCGTTTGAGCGGCAATATCAATGGGTTTGAGAACAGCATTGCTTTTGGGATTGTATTTTTTACTGGCACGGTAAAACGAACGATACAATTCAGTTAGTTTTTTGGGATGGTGCAAGTGCGATTGTTGGTTCACTTGTAATGTCTCCTTAAACTCGACTTGAGGGTCAAAACATGGGTAAAAAATATGGGCATACAATCTTATTTTTTCAATTCGCGGAATGTCCACTTCTTGGCGACGTGCCCATTTTTTGAGATAGCTAAAAACATGAAGTGGACTGGTTTCTAAATCTCTGGCTAAATCGGCAAATTTTCCCCAATTTGCTTCGTACTTTCCTTTACTTTGTTTGGCATTGACATCGAGATGAATAGCATACGCGGCTGTCAGAGCGTTTAAAGGTGACGTATAAGGGCGATCGCTATCTATTTCTGAATCTTTTTCCAAAATAGAATCCAGACGAAATCGATCGCGTTGTAGCAGCGATCGCAACGCTTGTGGTGCGCTATCAAGAAAAACAGTTTCTTCAAAAGCAGCACCATCTACAAATGGTGGAATTGGCGATTCGGAAACAACAGTTTTTACATCCAAAATCATAGGAAATGCCAACGCCAACCAAGCTGGCATAATCCACGATTCGGTATCGGTAGAATTTTTTCCTGGCGGCAATGCCATAAAATAGAACGTAAGCGGTTGGTCTTCAGGATAAGACAGTTTAAAAGTGCGATCGTACTTGCGTTCGGGATTCCCTTCTGGTAAATCTTTCTTGCGCTGCAAATCTTCATCAATTAGAAATGCATCGACAGTTTGATAGCGATATTTGGAAAAATCTGCCTGGAACTCTTTATCAATGAAGTGGTTGCGCAGGGAAGCGTGAAACTGAGTTTGCGCGATATTGCTATACGCCAGTGCCAAAAATTTATTGGTTTCCGGCGTAAAGTAATAAGTTGGATAAAAATAGAGATAGCGATATTTTCCATCTTCAAATCGTTTGCCAACTGCCTGAGTTTGGTTCATTAAAATTTGCCGCAACATCATTTCAGTACCGGCAATACTAGAAATATTGCGTTTGGCATTGGAACCTCCCAAGGTTTGCTTGTTGGTATATACTTGTGGCGTAAATAATACCGCCGATTCCATTTGTTCGGTTACGGTATCGGGAGAATGAGACACCGAACAAAGTAATTGTCTCCCTCGTCCTGGTTTTTTGGCAAGTTGGTAGCGTTCTAATTCCGATTGGAAAACGGTACTCGAATCGTTATTTGTCGTTCCCGACAGCATAATAACTCGTTCGATCCATTGGCGAATATCATCCCAACCATCGGGAAGGGAATATTGCGCTAAAATGGGTTCGATAAGATGGGCAAAATGGGCAATTAGTTGCTCGCAAGTTTCTCTAACATCTTCGATTCCGGGATAGCGCTCTAAATATTGGGCTGCTAGATAGTACCAAGCATAGGGAACGCCACCGGTATTGCCTTTCAGTTTCCGTTCTTTCATGCTTTCATTGATATGCTGAATTTGGCGAATTTGTGGCAAATGTTTTTCTAGCTGCCACAATTTTGCTGCTTCTTCGATTAAGTCTAACTGGGGAGGTGCGGGTATATTTTTTTGAGTTTTACTATACTGTTCCAGTCGTTTTAGACAACCCCCCCAAATTTTCCGGCTAATTACATCACCAAATTCCGCAATGCGATCGATACGAATATCCTCTTTGAAATCAACCGCACAATCATTAGATAAAACACCTTTTTCACAATACTCCTGTAATTTTTGACTGCGAATTTTGGCAACGGAATCTTTTTTCGGATTGAGAATGCGTAGGGTTGCTCTTAAAGCAATTTGCATTAAATCAATTGGACCGAAAAATTGGTCGTAGTATTCGGCATATTTCAAGCCTTTGCCATCTCTTCCGAATCCAGTTTGGGTCTCCAACAAGCGATCGCGACATAGAGTTTTGATATTTTCGATCGCGCGGTTGGGAATGTTTTCAATGGAAATCTGGGGAACGGAACGATTGGCTAAATAAATAACGCCAGTTGGCAGATAAAGTAAGGGTTGGCATCCCACTTCGATATGCGCCTGCATGAGTGCATTGTTTAAGATGTTGGTTAGAACGCCTCGGTTTTCTGCGATCGCGTGATAAGTAAATTTCAATTGTCCGTCGCTAAGACTGTGAATCAGTTCGTTTAGCCTCTTATTTTCCGCATCTTGGGGATGTTTGATGATGGAACTAAGGGAATCAGCCAGGCAAGCTAAATCGGTGAGTTGTACCAAAACGCGATCGCGCAACGTTGGATGCAAGCCAAAGCTAGAAAAGTTCCAATTGGTATCCCAACGCCTTTGCGCGTTGTAGGCAACAGCCAACAAATCATCGATATAATCGCGATACTCAGTAGGATGGTCAGGATTAAGAAAGCGATCGAGTCCCAATTGACGTACTTTCTCATCAATAATTTGCCGATGTTTTTCTAGGTCGAGTTGGCGACAGTCATTGGCAACGTCTGGAAATTTTTCAAAGTCATGCAGGATAAACCCAGCAACCCCAAGCCGCCGTTCTCGCTGTTGAAAAGTTCGCTGAATGGTAGTATCGATTTGTTCGAGTTTCTGTTCGATAAGATTGGCAGGAAATAAACCATTCAGCAGGTGAGTGTTGAGGGATTGATCGGCAGCGTTCCGACGATCGATGGTTTTCCCAGCAGCAAAAGCTTCTCGTTCTCGGCGAACAAAAAACTTCCCACCTTTGGCGGTAACTCCAATGGCGATATGTAATAAGTTTGGCAAGACGTGTTCGGCAAAGTCTTGCATGATGCGATCGCCTGGGTTATTTTCTAAAATGGCTCGTTTGAGCAGTTTCAGGGTAAGCAATTCGGTGGATTGCGGGGCAACCGTGCGATCGCTGGTTTCAAAATCTAGATCGAGGTCTTCGTCATCCAACCAGTCATCGTTCTCTGTTTCTGAATTTTGCTCGAATAAAGAGAGCTGTTGGATATTGGTATTGTTGTTTTTACGTTTCTTAGCCATTCTTAGAACTCGTAATTTACGACTGTAGAGCAAAGATGGAGAGGATAAACAGGTCAATGCGATCGTAGACTTCCGTTGAGCTTGGTTTTATTAGTGACTTAACCAGCCATTACCTCAATTGGAACTGGGGGTTAAGATTACCTACGCCTGAGCTTAATACTGAAAGCTACTAGTCAAATTTGTTATCCTCTCCAGCTCTTTAAGTTAAAAGTACCTAATTAACGTTAGCGGTCGAGTTAGGCTAACATTCGGTATTCAAACTGTTGGTGCGCAATTTTGCGCTTTTCAATTTTGTATCCTTTGTGGCGTGCTTCATATATGGTATGTCCAAAACGCCAACTAACTTTCATTGCTAACTCATCACCAGAGTGCCATTGACCATCTTTGAGAAGCATCAATAGCTTTTCCAGGTTCATTGTTTTGAGTTTCATTGGTCTTCTCCTTTACAGAAATGTATGTGGTTAGCACCTATCCCCTTGTTTAAGAGGGGGTCACGGCTGTCTTAATTTAACGCTAACGATCGCGATAGATGCTATAAAGCTTTTTTAGAAAATGTAATTTAGCTCAGACATATTTAAAAACCCTAAAGCTTTGACATATTCAACCCCTTTTGGTAGAGTACCTAGGATAATAGGGTAAATATATGTACAAATCCTTATCAGGGATTGAAACTGAGCTTAATGCTGCAAGCTTTTTGAGCTTCATGCTGCAAATTCCCTTCTTACACTGAACCCCTATCAGGGATAGTCCATTCAAACAATCCATATCTCCCCCAAATCGCGCAGCCAATCTCTCAGCGTATCCAGTAGTAGTGCCGATTGTCCGATCGCGATCGTATAAGGCGCACTTGTATGCACCTCATCTTGATGGCTAATCGGATAAATTTGAAAATGCATGGGAAGACGCAACCGCGATCGCACCTCGGCAACTGGCATTCGCAATACGTAACTCACCAACGCCTGTCGCTTTAGCTGCTTGTTTGCTTCTCCAATCCATGCCGCATTCTCTGGTTGCCAAACCTGCAGACCAGTCAAAACCTGTACCTGCGCGCGATCGCTAACCTCGCGCAAATCACCAGCGTAAATAAACTGCCACCGCAAGCGTTCTTGGCGATAGCGATGCAGTTTCATAAAGGCAAAGCAACGGCGAAATCTTCCCTTAGCAATGGGAACCTGCATCTGGCGTTCCGTATCCCGCAGCAGTTGTATAAATGCTGACTCCGACATGGGTTCGATCTCTAAATTGCTAAGAACGCCGGGTAAATCGTAGGTTTTAACTCGATCGGCGGCATAGGGTTCGCTGGTATCGTACAAACCGCATTGTAGGGGACTCGATCCTCGAAAACTCGCTGCATCTTCCGCAATGGGATTTCCCGATTTACCGGAATATTGCTGCCATTCCTCTTGCCACTGTTTGATGCGACCTGCCACTTTCCCCAGGCGAGTCTCAAAAACGTTCTCGCAATCATCCCGCAAGGACTTTTGAGAACTTTCATATTGCGATCGCACTGTTTTGTGTTTTAGCTGATAGCAAAGCATTACCGATTGTACTGGTCCCCATTTGCGGTAGTAACCGCGAAAATCATTAATTTTACGGTAATTTTGGTGGATACAATTGTGGAAAAAAACGCGATCGTATTGCTTTCCAGATTCTAAGGGTGGTTGGTCGCCATGGAACAACCGTTCGACGAAAAATTGAGGAATCAAAGCATAGGCTGTAAATTTATGAAAATCGACCCACTGTCCGTTATAATTCCAGCCGTTATGCCTCCCCAAACGTCCCAGCCGCTGAATAAAATTCCCGGCATCGGCAGACTCAAAAATGAGAAAATTAATTTTGAAATCCACACCAACATCAATCGTACTAGTTCCCAAAACCAAATCCGCCGCCAGCGATCGCATTTTCTCAGTTTTTCCAGACAATCCTGTATTTTCTCCCACTTGCAAACCGTGAGGTTGAAATAGTTGGCGGAACCAAGGAACCAATCGTTTCACCGCCGCAATAGAATTCAAAATAATGGCACCTTTGCTGCCGGGATTTTCTTGGAAATGTTTTAAAATGCGATCGCCGTTATTTTGCAACCATGTTTCCCCACTCCCCGCACTCAAGTCTAGAGGCACAAAATTTAGGGAAATTTCCCGCGAAACCCGCCGCCATCCGTGACGTTCTAACTGTTGGCATTCGCTAAGATTTGTGGGAAACTGATATTTCTTTTGCACCATTGGATCGATGGTTTTAACCTGGAAACCAACCCGTTCCAGACGCGATATTAGTTCGGAATTTGGCGTTGCCGATAAAAACAAAAACTTCTTGTGACGGTTGGTATTGCGGATTAACAGCAGCGTATTGATAACGCTGGATATTTGCGGTGGTTGGAAAATATGAAATTCATCAAATATAAATAGATCGAAGTCTTTATCAATGCGATTCCAAAGTTTATCGGGACTATCCTTTGGCGTTAAATAAGCACCGCGATGGAGATAGTGTAAAATATCGGGATTGGTTACCAAGATATCTGATTGTGCGCCACGGGTAGCAATTGCTGCCGATTTGGCGATGTCTTCCCGTTCGGCATAAAGTTCTAATTCTTCACTGCTTAATTGCACAACCCGTGGTTTTGGTTGGGGTTGAAATTGAGCAATATAATCTTGGATTTGAACCTGTTGGTCTCTTGCTAGTTCGTTGGTGGGATAGTTGGCGATCGCGTAACAATTTTGGGTCGATAGCGTTTCCAGATACGCTGCCAAACTTTTGCCATCTCCCGTCATGGCAGTATTAAAAATTACCTCAATGTTTGGGTCGCGAATTGCCTGCAACGTTTCTACTTGATGCCAGGATAGCTGCCACCCATCTGGTAATGAAATATCCGCTGGCATACGCTCAGCCGGAGCAGAATATAAAGGTTTGAGAGTTACTGAATATGGCGATGTAGCTGATTTGGCTTCTGCGTCATTCATGACTCGTTCGTAAAGTACGTAGAAAATGTACTTGTCTTATTGCTTTTCTCCATTATGGCACGGATAATAGAAAATATAAAAGCAATATACGGATAAAGTGTACGTACAATATGGGACGCAAAGGTCAATCCATTACCCTGTCGATTTCCCAACGGGATAAGGAAGAATTGGAAAACTTAGCGCTGGAATTTGGCATGACATGGGGCGATCGCCCCAACATTTCCAAACTGGTGGAAGCGATCGCACGCTGCCAACTCCAAATTGCCCCCAATCACGATTGGAGCCAGCAGAGAATTGCCGCCTTAAACGCAGCGGTAGATGCCTTGGTAGATGCAGGGCAAATCCAACAGGCAGAAACCGTAGCTCAACTTTTACTGGAACGTAGCGAACTCCAGATTCCCCAACGCAGCAAACTAGAAAGGTTTGTGGAACGACCTCCCCAACCGTGGCGTCTCGAAATCGAGCGTTACATTCGTCGCCAGCAACCGTTCCAGCTCTTTTATCAAGATGCCACCGAGCAATCTTGGACGTTTACCATTTGCTACGCTGAAATTAATACCCACGAACAAAGGCAGTATCTCGATTGTTGGTGCGAAGAAACCCAGGGAAATGAGGATCTTCCCGAACTTCGACATAACTGGTGTCTGCGTCTCGACCGCATCCCCGAAGCCAGTGTGGTTTCTGTGGACAAACAATGGCGTACCGACTTCGATCGCGTTGAGGTGGAAATTCATTTATTCGACCGCTTGGCTTATGCCTACAGAGAAAAAGAAAACGATCGCGCGCTGGAGTGGTTATCCAGCCAACCTGGGGTTCGGCGGGTGATGAAATTGATTTACAACACGTTTTGGTTTATGCGCGAGGTATCTCAGTATGGGGAAAATTGTATTATTGTGTCTCCGAAACAACTGCGCGATCGCTTCCTAGAAAAAATCCAGCGCCTCTACCAACGCTACGAACAACTGAACGATTGAACGAACCAACAAATAATAAGGTGCGCTATCTTATATCTACAGATAACGCACCTTTCGGTTTTGCTCTAAATATCTCGATGTCTTTTCAGATAGCTAGATATTCACCCATTTGCGCTTTTCGCTTGCGCAGTTTCGTTAGGGCTTCCCGTTCGATTTGACGTACTCGTTCCCGGGAAATATTCAAGCGATCGCCAATTTTCGACAGAGTTAATGCTTTCCCATCTTCCAACCCAAACCGCAACGCCAAAACCTCTTTTTGCTGCGGCGTCAAATCCTGCATCAACTCCGTCAAATCTGCTTTCAGAGAAGACTGGGTAGCAAAATCTTCCGGGGAAGGTCCAGTATCTTCCAACAAGTCTCCCAATTCCGTATCTTGATTGTCTCCCACCCGCTGTTCCAAAGACAAAGGCTGGCGGGCGCGTTCTAAATATTCGCGAATTTGTTTGGGGCTTAAATCCAGCTCCTCTGCGAGTTCGGCAACAGTGGCTGCCCGACCCAAATTTTGCGAGAGATTGCGCTGGGCTTTTTTAATCTTGTTCAATTTTTCCGTAATATGAATCGGTAGACGAATGGTACGCCCTTTTTCGGCAATAGCACGGGTAATTGCCTGGCGAATCCACCAGTAGGCATAGGTAGAAAACCGATATCCCTTCGTAGGGTCAAATTTTTCTACGCCCCGCTGCATGCCAATGGTTCCTTCCTGGATCAAATCCATCAAATCTACATTGCGTTTGATGTACTTCTTCGCCACAGACACAACAAGGCGTAGGTTCGCCTCTACCATTTTCCGTTTGGCGTGTTCTCCACGAGCCAATTGCTTTTGCAACTGTTCGACAGATAGATCGGCAGCTGCCGCCCACTCTGACATAGTGGGTTCTCGCCCTTGAGATTCCGTTAGCTCTTTCTTAACTTCCTGCAATTGGTTGAATTTTTGTACTTGTTTTCCATAGTAAATTTCTTCCTCGTGGGTTAACAGAGGAACGCGACCAATTTCTCGCAGGTAGGCACGAACGGTATCTGTCGAGCTTCCAATGGTCTTCATATCCAAATTTCCTATGAATGAGGCGACTCAGAAACGACGAGAGAATATTTGTGATTCCATATCCACCTGTTTCCCCTGCGATACGAGTGCAATCGAGGGGAATACTACCAGTTATGTGGTAGATAGGTGGTGGAACCAAAGTTTTAAGTATCTACGAAAGATTATGCGCTAGGATTTTTATGGAAAACGAAAAACGTCTCGAAACGCCGGTTCGTTTGAGAACGCTCTTCTTTAGCAGTTGTGGCGATGGTTCGAGTAACATGACACTGACCTCCACAACGGTATTCCTATTCGTCAACGCGAATCGGAATGGGCAGACTCTGTTCTTGCGAGCGCTTTCGATCGCTGTAGCTAGCAAATAGCAAGAGGGTTGCGACTAGAAAAAGAGTTACAAAAATCACGATTTTTACCTGGCTTAACGAGCGGCTTATTTCTACAGTCTATTAAGAATTGTAACATTCTTTCGATTCCTCGCCTACTACTTTAACAATAAAAATGTTGTTTAACTACCCCCCTTTTTTGGAAATTGGGAGATGGGGAGTTGAGATTGGGGTATGGGCGCGTGGGGGTGTACCGAACATGGAGGCATGGGAGTATGGGCGTATTGGAAACAACATTGTGCTTTTCCCTTTCCTAATTTCTCGGCTTTTCAGGCTCTCATACTTGGTAGCCCTCCATACGGCTATGTTGGTCGTATAAAATCCACTTAAATAGACTGAATTGCCCTCAGATCTGCGGCTGCGGTGCCCTCAAATCCGACCTTGGGTCGCCATCCCCCGTAAATTCGGGGGACTTATGCCATTTCTGAAAAACCATAATTTTCTGGAATGTTTCAATTTCCCTGGTAGGGGGGGCAACGCGTTGCGCCCCTACAAAAACGCCTCTATTATCTCTTGCAGATTATTAAGGAAATGGTATTACAGGGGGTTATATCCAATTGAACATCGGTGGAAGTTAATTAAGTCTACAGCTGGATTTCAGATTAAAATACGACAAAACCCCCAAAATTTTGGGGGTTAGAAGAAGAATCCAGTCTAATACGAAATCCGACGTACATACACCCACAAAAATGTAGGGGTAGTGCCCCCGTGCTGACCCCTACAAGAAAGCAATTAGGGGGAATTTCCCCTACAGAAAGATTGTGGTTTCCCGATGTTGGACTTGGTATAAGGTATGGGTAGGGAATTAGAAATAATCTTGCAGAGCTTTCACGTCTAAGGCGCGGGTTTTGACAGCTTGAATGGCAGCTGCAGTTGCCCTAGCACCGGCAATGGTTGTGATTAAGGGAATTTTATATTCCAGAGCAGCACGACGAATCAGACGCCCTTCGGCTTGGGCATCTTCTCCAGAAGGGGTGTTGATAATCAACTGCAACCATTGGTTTTTGATCCAATCCAACACGTTAGGGCGTCCTTCGTAGAGTTTAAAAACCAAGTCGATGTCTAGTTTGGCACCGTCCTTTTGCAACTCGGAGGCTTCCCATAGGAACTTGCGGGTGCCGGCGGTGGCGACAATTTTGAAACCTAAATTCACCAGATCCTTGACAATGGGAACCACCAACTCTTTGTCGCGATCGCGCATGGAAACAAACACCGTCCCCGCCATGGGCAATCGCTGACCGGCACCAATGGCCGCCTTGGCAAAGGCCCGGCCAAAATCCATATCGATCCCCATCACTTCTCCGGTAGACCGCATTTCCGGACCCAAAATCGGGTCGGTACCAGTAAATTTCTCAAACGGCAGCACTGCCTCTTTCACCGCCATATGGTTGGGAACGATTTCCTCGGTATAGTCCAACTCCTGCAATGTCTTGCCAGCCATCACCTGGGAAGCTACCCGTGCTAGGGGAACACCAATGGCTTTCGACACAAACGGGACTGTACGGGAAGCCCGGGGATTGGCTTCTAAAATATAAACCTTGGGTTCGCCCTGAGCGGGTTCGGAAACCGCAGTGCCAGCAACCGCTCTATCTGGTGCTTTGACCACCGCATACTGCACGTTCATCAGCCCAAGTACATGCAACCGCTGGGCGAGTTTTACCGTACCTTCGCGAATGGTCTGTAATGCCTTATCTGTCAGGGAAACGTAAGGAATCGAACAAGCGGAGTCTCCCGAATGGACCCCAGCCTGTTCGATATGTTCCATAATGCCGCCAATAACGACCTTGCCGGTAGCATCTGCCACCGCATCCACATCGACTTCCACGGCATTTTCCAGGAACTTATCGATTAAAATGGGATGCTCTGGTTCCACCTGAACCGCCAGAGTCATGTACCGTTCTAACTCTTCATCCGAGTAGACAATTTCCATAGCCCTGCCGCCCAAAACGTAAGAAGGACGGACCACACAGGGATAGCCAATTTGCTGGGCAACCACCAATGCTTCCTCGTAGCTGCGGGCAATGCCATTGGGAGGCTGGTCGATGCCCACCTCCCACAGGATTTGCTCGAAACGTTCCCGGTCTTCAGCAATATCAATGGAATCGGGAGAGGTTCCCCAAATCTTGGTCGGTAAATGAGCTCCCGACATTTCTACATCGCTACTTTTGCTGGGTTCTGCCGAAGCTGCTGCCAGGCGTTTGGGGGCTTCATATAAATATTCCTGCAACGGCACCGCTAGCTTCAAGGGCGTTTGTCCGCCAAACTGGATGATAATGCCTTGGGGTTGTTCGATATCGATAATATTGAGAACGTCTTCTTTGGTGAGGGGTTCAAAATACAAGCGATCGCTCGTATCGTAGTCCGTAGAAACCGTTTCCGGGTTGGAGTTCACCATAATGGTCTCGTACCCCATTTCCCGCAACGAGAAACTGGCGTGACAACAACAGTAGTCAAACTCAATCCCTTGACCGATGCGGTTGGGACCACCCCCCAAAATCATCACCTTGGGTTGGTCGGAAACAATCACCTCCGATTCGTCTTCATAGGTGGAATAGTAATAGGGCGTCATCGCTTCAAACTCCGCCGCACAGGTATCCACCAGCTTGTAAACCGGTTTGACGCCTAGCTTGTGGCGCAACGCCCGTACTTCGTCTTCGGATGTTTTGGTGGCAAAGGCAATTTGACAGTCACTGAATCCCTGACGTTTGACTTCCACCAACATTTCCCGGGTAAATTCGTGCAGGTAGGTCCGCTTAAGCCACTTCTCTGTCTCCAGCAATACCTGCATTTTGTCTAAAAACCAGGGATCGATGCCGGTGAGTTCGTAAATTTCCTCTACGGTCATCCCCAACAGTAGGGCGTGGCGTACGGTGAAAACCCGTTCGGGGTTGGGGGTCCGCAGCATGGCACGGACCTGGGTGAGGCTGGGTAATTTTTCCCAGCGATCGCATCCCCAGCCGTGACGACCGTTTTCCAGCGATCGCAAGGCTTTTTGCAGGGATTCCTCAAATGTACGCCCGATAGCCATGGCTTCCCCCACCGACCGCATTTGTGTGGTTAGCACGGGTTCGGTTCCGGGGAATTTCTCAAAGGCAAACCGAGGGGCTTTGGTGACCACGTAGTCAATGGTGGGTTCGAAGGAAGCGGGGGTTTTCTTGGTAATATCGTTGGAAATTTCGTCCAAACTGTATCCCACCGCCAACTTCGCCGCAAATTTGGCAATGGGAAATCCTGTTGCTTTCGATGCCAACGCCGAGGAACGAGAAACCCGAGGATTCATTTCAATGACAATGACCTCGCCGGTAATGGGATTGACGGCAAATTGAATGTTGGAACCGCCGGTTTCGACACCAATTTCGCGGATAATTTGAATGGAATAATCCCGCAGGCGTTGGTATTCTTTGTCGGTGAGGGTTTGGGCGGGGGCAACGGTAATGGAATCGCCGGTGTGAACGCCCATGGGGTCGATGTTTTCAATGGAGCAGATAATTACTACGTTATCTGCGGTATCCCGCATGACTTCTAATTCGTATTCTTTCCATCCCAAAAGCGATCGCTCGATTAAAATTTGGGAAATGGGAGAAGCATCCAACCCCAAATGGCTTAACTCTTCAAATTCTTCGGCATTGTAAGCAATACCACCGCCACCGCCCCCTAAGGTATAGGCAGGGCGAATAATGAGAGGATAGGCACCGATGCGGTTGGCCACCTGTTTGGCCTCTTCCAAATTGCTGGCAATGCCCGAAGGACAGACTTTAATCCCAATCCGACCCATAGCCTCTTTAAACAGCAGGCGGTCTTCTGCCATTTGAATCGCAGACAAATCTGCCCCAATGAGATCGACGCCATATTTCTCTAAAACGCCGCTTTCCGACAGTTTCACAGCCAAATTCAAAGCCGTTTGACCGCCCATCGTCGGCAGCAGAGCATCGGGACGTTCCTTGGCAATAATGTTCTCTACCAAATCTGGGGTGAGGGGTTCGATATAGGTGCGATCGGCTGTACCCGGATCGGTCATAATCGTAGCCGGGTTGGAGTTGACCAACACCACCTCATACCCTTCTTCGCGCAAAGCTTTACAGGCTTGCGTTCCCGAATAGTCGAACTCGCAAGCTTGTCCGATAATGATGGGACCGGAACCCAGTAAGAGAATTTTATGGAGATCTTCGCGACGAGGCATAGATGTTTGTTTGAATGTAGAGATTGGTTACTGACAGCGTACAAATGCACCGGGTGGGTGGGTGCGGCCGAGCGTGGGTGCGGTGGGTGCGGTAGGAGATCGAAAAGTACGATCGATTGTTTCCTCCCATGCTCCGAAGCTCCCAAGCCCCCAAGCCCCGATGTTCCCATACAAGCTGCCATCTTGGTGCCAACATTTTACGGTCTTTTCCGCTGCCTTGGGAGAGGAATTTTGTCTGGAATTATTGACTTGTTGTGTGCGATCGCGATGTATCCTGGGACAATTTGATGGTGAAATTGCCGCAAGATACTTTCGTTAGACGTAAAGAGGTGTCTCCATGACGGAATATCAAAAAATTATTCCCCCAGAAAAAGGTGAACGCATTACCTTTGAAGACGGCAAACCTATCGTCCCCAATTATCCGGTAATTCCCTTCATTCGCGGCGACGGTACCGGGGTGGATATTTGGCCGGCGACTCAAAAAGTTATTGATGCGGCGGTACAGACTGCCTACGGCGACAGTCGCCAAATTAACTGGTTTAAAATCTATGCGGGTGATGAAGCCTGCGCCCACTACGGTACGTTTCAATATTTGCCCGCCGAAACCATTCAAGCGATTTCTGAATACGGCGTTGCTATTAAAGGTCCACTCACCACACCCGTTGGTGGTGGCATTCGTTCTTTGAATGTGGCCCTGCGGCAAATTTTTGACCTGTATGCCTGCGTACGCCCCTGTAAATACTATTCCGGGACGCCTTCTCCCCACAAACATCCCGAACGCCTCGATGTCATTGTTTATCGGGAAAATACCGAAGATATTTATCTGGGCGTGGAATGGCACGAAGGGACCGAGGCTTGCCAAAAACTCATTCAATACCTCAATGAAACCATGATTCCCAATTCGCCGGAGTTGGGCGAGAAGCAAATTCGTCTGGATTCGGGAATTGGCATTAAACCGATCAGCAAAACCGGTTCCCAACGATTGGTCCGTCGCGCTATCGAACATGCGTTGCGCTTACCCAAGGAAAAACAAACGGTGACCCTGGTTCACAAGGGCAACATTATGAAATACACCGAAGGGGCGTTTCGCGACTGGGGTTACGAACTGGCAACCACCGAGTTTCGCCAGGAATGCATCACCGAACGGGAATCTTGGATTTTGAGCAATAAGGAAGCCGATCCCGATTTGAGTTTGGATGCCAACGCGCGCATGGTGGAACCGGGATACGATTCGCTGACCCCACAACGTCAAGAGGAGGTCTGTCAAGAAGTGCAAGGGGTATTGGATGCGATTTGGGAAACCCACGGCAATGGGCAATGGCAAGAGAAGGTGATGGTTAACGATCGCATTGCCGATAGCATTTTCCAACAAATTCAAACCCGCCCTGGGGAATATTCCATTTTGGCAACGACCAATCTCAATGGTGATTATCTATCCGATGCTGCCGCTGCGGTGGTTGGCGGTTTGGGCATGGCACCTGGTGCCAATATTGGCGATAAGGCGGCGATTTTTGAAGCGACCCACGGAACCGCCCCCAAACATGCTGGTTTGGATCGTATCAATCCCGGTTCGTTGATTTTGTCGGGGTTGATGATGCTGGAGTATTTGGGATGGCAGGAAGCTGCAGATTTGATGCGTCAAGGGGTGGCAACTGCGATCGCCAATCGGGAAGTGACCTACGATTTGGCCCGCATGATGGACCCGCCAGTAGACAAACCGCTCAAGTGTTCTGAGTTTGCTGAGGCGATTATTAGTCATTTTTAAGGAACTTTTTGAATTGGGGGCGATCGCGATCGCCCCTAGAACCCACCTCCCACACCTCGAGATCGATTCTCAATAAATTTTGGCCTTCAAATCGCACGAGACTACGAATGGGAATAGTGTCTTTGATTTGAAAACTGCGTCTATTCCCATTATCTAAAAGCGTCTACCAACGAGATACCATATTTGGGGAGATAGCCAAAAAAATTTCACTTTTTTTCTTTCATCCTCAGAGACCAAGCCGAAGCCTTTCCACGAAAACGCAATCCAATCATTGCCATCCCATTTCTTAAAAGCTTGCAATAAATAAACGGTGTATTTTTGTCGGGGTGCAATGTGTGAGCGCCCCTACCAGGGAAATGGGGAAATTCCCAAAAATTATCATTTTTCAGAAATGGTGGCATCCCAGAAACGGAGAAGATAGGCTTAGCGCGAGTAGTCCAAATCTTCCAAAAATTGACTGAGTTGGTGGAAAAACTCGTCCTTATCCTCTTTGTCGTACATATTTTTCAGCACTTGCCAACCTTTTTCCGATGCTCCCAAATGGTACATATTGGCTAAATAGGCAGCCAGATACCCTTTGACTTCCTTGTCTTCAGTAGATTGCAAATTTTTATAAGAAGCTTCCCACCATTTGTAGGCATCGGCATAAATTTGTTGGGGATACTCAGGAGTCACATTAACCATTTTGCCGTCTCGATACTGCCAAATTTGAATGGGGAACCCAGAGGCATCAAACTTGGCAAACTCGTAGGCAAAGCGATCGTCGGCACTTCTAAATTCTGGCCTACCATCCCCATCTAAATCCAACAAATCGTAACCAACATTACCCCAGTAATGGTTGATGGAAGTATAATTTTCCGCTTCGCCTTTGTGTTGGTAAACCAACGAATAGTGGCAGCATCGCATGCCTCCAGAATACAAATCTACCAAAATTTCTGGTTCGGCATCGCCACTAACATCGACCACCCGCATCCGCATCAACCGTGCCTGTTCCCCTTGTAGCAAGGGCACCGACTGGGCTGGCAAAGTTTCTCCCTGCCGCTCTATCTGCAACTGGAAATTAGTGCCCAACCCTTGTTGTTTTTCGTAGGTAAGGGTGGCTGTAACTTCTCCGTTTTCCGAACTTGCTGTTTTGCTTTCCGTAGGCATTTCAGTGGGGGTTGTAGCGGGAGCTGATTCAGGGGGCGTTTCCGGCGTTTCCTCAACAGCGGTGCTGGGTTGTGCCTCAGTGGGGATTGTAGCGGGAGCTGATTCAGGGGGCGTTTCTGGCGTTTCCTCAACAGTTTCCGATGGGGAGGCTATCTGCAAAGCTTGGCACAAAAACGAGGCTACCTCAGCACGGGTTGCCAGGTCGTTGGCTGCCAGTTGTTTGTCTTGCGGTAGTTGGTCGAGCAAACCTGCTTCCACCGCTGCCGCGATCGCATTTTGGGCATAATCGGGAATCGCGCTCACATCCTGAAAATACTCCGACAGAGTTTCTTCAACAGGTTGGCTGGCTTCTAGTTCCAATCCATTGCTCAAAGCCATCAGCACTTCCGCCTTGCTCAACGGTTCTGCCGGTTTAAAAATTTTCTCGGGAAATCCCTGTAAAAACCCCGTGCGCGTTGCGTAGCGAATGGCAGATTCCGCCCAATACCCCTGGGGAATATCCACAAAATCAATAGACTCGCGTTTTTCTTCCCGATTGGGGAAAGCGGTTTGCAAAACCACAGCCAACTCCACCCGCATCACCGGTTCGTTGGGGCGGAACGTATTGTCTCGATAGCCGCGAATCATGCGATTGTTCGCCAAACGGTTAATACATTCGCTTGCCCAATGCCCCTGCAAATCGGCGAATCGCTCCTGTGCCAGAGCGATGTTGGTACCCAAACTTCCCAAAACCACACCAACGGCACTACCGGCAATCAATTTCCGCAGCAAATTCCAAACCTGCTGGTGACGTTGCGATGGACTCATAACCCTTCCCCCAACTTGGAAAATCGTGCATTTAGTCTAACAAGCTTCTTGAGTCGATCGTGACAAAACAAGCAACTCATACCAAATCCGAGATGGAAAAACCATAATTTTTTTGTCAGGGCAACCCCCGTTCCTTTTGTAGGGGTAGGCACGAGAGCGCTACCTCTACATTGGTGTGGGTTTATGTACATCGGATTTGGGTTCAAAACGGCCATCCAACTCGGATCGACCGAACTGCTAATCAAAAATTAGGTTGTTCGATTGTCCTATATACAGAAAATCTTTGAAGAAATGCACGCCTTTTGGTTCCCAAGCAAATAGAAAGAGGAAGCCGAAAACCGAGCCTGGCTCGATTAACGACTTCCTCTGCTAGCCAGCTAGGTAGAAGGCAAGGAAACAACACCTTTTCTGCTGCTATATCGGGGAGATTTACTTGTTTTCAGAGAACTCAGCATCGATGACATCGTCACCATCGTTTTTCCCGGCGGAACCTTCACCACTGGGGTTCTCGCCACCGGCAGCACCGGCACCAGCACCGGCACCGTCACCACCGGCTTGTTGGTAGATGTTGCTGCTGATATTGTACAGCGCTTGCTGCAGTTCTTCCATCAGCGATTTGACCCGCTCGGTGTCGATTTGATCCACATCTTTTTGCTGACCTTCTTCACCGATTTCATCTCGGATTTGCTTGGTTAGGTCTTCAACCTTGCTCTTATCGTCAGCGGGAACTTTATCGCCCAGCTCTTCCAATTGTTTCTTGGCTTGATAAGCCAACGAGTCGGCTTGGTTCCTGGTGTCGATTTTTTCGCGACGCTCTTTGTCGGCTTGGGCATTTTGTTCGGCTTCGTTGACCATGCGTTCCACTTCGTTTTGATCGAGGGTGGAAGCGCCAGTAATGCTGATGGATTGCTCTTTGCCCGTGCCTTTATCCTTGGCGCTGACGTTGAGAATGCCGTTGGCGTCGATATCGAAGGTTACCTCAATTTGAGGAACGCCGCGGGGTGCTGGGGGAATGCCATCGAGGCGGAAGGTGCCCAAGCTCTTGTTGTCTTTCGACATTTCGCGCTCGCCTTGGAGAACGTGGATTTCCACGTTGGTCTGACCATCCACCGCCGTTGAGAACACCTCTGATTTCTTGGTAGGAATGGTGGTGTTGCGTGGAATAATTTTGGTCATGACGCCGCCAAGGGTTTCCACACCCAGAGATAAGGGCGTAACGTCGAGCAATAGGATGTCTTTGACTTCCCCAGCTAAGACGCCGGCTTGAATGGCAGCGCCAATGGCAACCACTTCGTCGGGGTTGACGCTTTGGTTGGCTTCTCTACCCAGCAGCTTCTTGACCACTTCTTTGACGGCGGGAATCCGGGTAGAACCGCCCACGAGAACTACTTCGTTGATGTCGTTCTTGCTGAGTTTGGCGTCTTCTAGAGCTTTTTCGACGGGGGTGCGGCAACGGTCAATGAGTTCGGAGCACAGTTCTTCAAATTTGGCCCTGGTTAGGGTCATTTCTAGGTGCTTGGGACCGTCTTGGGTTGCGGTGATGAAGGGCAGGTTGATTTCGGCTTGGGTGACGTTGGATAGTTCGATCTTGGCGCCTTCCGCAGCACCCATGAGCCTTTGTAGGGCTTGTTTGTCTTTGCGTAGGTCGATACCTTCCTGCCGTTGGAATTCGTCGGCGAGGTAGTTGACGATTTTCTCGTCGAAGTCGTCACCGCCCAAGTGGGTGTCGCCGGAGGTAGCGAGAACTTCAAATACGCCGTCGCCTACTTCGAGGATGGAAACGTCGAAGGTGCCGCCACCTAGGTCGAAGACTAGAATGGTTTCGTTTTCTTTCTTGTCCAATCCGTAGGCGAGGGAGGCGGCGGTGGGCTCGTTGATGATGCGCAGCACTTCCAATCCGGCGATTTTGCCGGCGTCTTTGGTGGCTTGTCGCTGGGAGTCGTTAAAGTATGCGGGTACGGTGATGACGGCCTGGGTAACGGGTTCGCCGAGATATTGGCCGGCATCTTCGGCCAGCTTGCGCAGAACTTGCGCGGAAATTTCTTCGGGGGCGAATTGTTTTTCGGTGGCGGGGCAGTCTAGCTTCACGTTGCCGCTGTCATCCCGCAGGACTTTGTAGGAGACTTCGTCGGTTTCGTGGGTGACTTCGTTGAATTTCCGCCCGATGAAACGCTTGACAGAATAGAAGGTGTTGGTGGGGTTCATGACTGCCCCACGCTTGGCGATTTGCCCGACGAGGCGCTCGCCGTTTTTCTTGGGATCGTAGGCGACGACGGAGGGAGTGGTCCGTCCGCCTTCGGCGTTTGCGATGACGGTTGGTTTGCCGCCTTCCATTACGGCGACGACGGAGTTTGTGGTTCCCAGGTCAATGCCAACTACTTTACCCATAGGATGCCTTTTCCAATCAATAACTACAAGGATGTGGCTGCTTTAGCCATGTTCTCAGGGCGATGCGATCGCTCTGAGGAGGAACAATAATGAATACCTGCTATAGGGGGGTTTGGTTCCTGTACGGTATTAATTTTTCCGAACTTAGGTCCTTACTTCTATAGTGCTTGGAAGCGGCGGAAATCTTGTAGGCGTGTTTACCGAACCTAGTACGGGACGGTTGCTTGGTGGTATGTTTGTAGGTGATTGGTAAGTGGGAGTGCTTGGGGAATCCATGTCAGTTTTTAGATAAATTTTTTTGCGAACAATTCCGGAGGTACCACTTGCTTGGGGTGTTGGTTTTTGGTTGGGAAAATTTTTGTTTGAAAACGCTTTTTGCTGAAAATAAATTATTTAAAATAAGGGAAAAGTAGGGGATTTTTGGGTTTATTTTTATTGTCTGTCATGCGATCGCTTGTTTTAAAGAAATTCCTAAGAAAAAAGCCTTCAGGGACCAGCAGCAAGTTGCTGGTCCCTGAAGGCAAAAAATCGGGAATAGGGAAAAACTCCCACTACTTAACGGTAACTTTAGCGCCCGCGTCTTCCAACTGCTTCTTGAGGTCTTCGGCAGTTTCTTTGTCGGCACCTTCTTTGAGGGGTTTGGGAGTTGCTTCCACCATGTCTTTGGCTTCTTTCAGTCCCAAACCGGTGATGCCACGCACCACTTTCAGAATGGCAATTTTCTTATCAGCGGGAACTTCTTCCAAAATGACGTCAAATTCAGTTTGTTCTTCGGCAGCTTCTTCAGCTTCGCCGCCACCGCCACCGGCAACAGCACCGGGTGCCATCATCATCATGCCGCCGCCAGAGGCAGAAGCATCAACGCCGAAGGCATCTTCAATTTGCTTGACCAGTTCGGAAGCTTCCAACAAGCTGAGGGATTTTAGCTGTTCGAGAATTTCGTCGGTTTTGGCAGACATTAAAATAACCTCCTACAAGATTGAATTCAAACAAAGCAAATGCTTTTGTTGGTCGAGTTTGCTGACAGCCGGTCGAACTTAAGCGGCATCCTGGGATTGTTCTTGTTCGGATACGGCTTTGAGGGCGCGAGCCAGTTTGGAGGGCACTTCGTTGATGCCCACAGCCACTTTGGTGGGAACGGCTTTGGTGCCTGCGGCCACGCGGGTGGGAACGGCTTGAATGGCACCGGCAATCCGTGCCATGAGTTCTTCGCGGGAAGGGAGGTCAGCGATCGCTTTCACTTCTTCCTCATTTAAAGCCCGACCTTCCATGACACCACCGCGCAATTCGGTTTTCTTGGTGTCCTTCTGGAAGTCCTGATAGGCTTTAATCGCGCCGCTCAAATCATCTTTGAGGAACAGGAAAGCGGTATCTTGCCGCAGGAACTCCTGCACGGGCTGCCATCGGTCGTCGCCATCTACGGCAATCCCCATGAGCGTATTTTTGGTGACCTTACAAACGCTGCCCGTATCCCGCAGGCGCTTGCGCAGATCGGTAATCTCGGCAACCGTCAGCCCTTGATAGCCGATCGCCACCACGACTTGCGAATCGCTCAGCTCTTGTTTTAAATCCTCTACAATGGCTTTTTTCTCTGCTAGGGTCTTAGCCACACCAGTTTCACCTCCTACAACCACCTTGGGGGCGGTTCGATTTCATGTGGGGGCCGGCCGGTCGAGGTCCCACAAAAGAACCCCGGATAACCAGATCCGGGGTTGTTCCTAGACGGCTTCTTCATTTTCCCAGTTGGCGAAGCCAAATTTTCTTCTCCCATGGCAGCGAGAAGTGGGAAAACGAAGAAACAGCTAGCGAACAAGCCTCGGCAGGCCATTAAGCATTTCGCCCCTGCTGTCTTCAGCGTTGACGCATGCTTGCTCTTCGTTCGATTTTTGTTGGTTTCCCAGCGCGATCGCTGGTTCCTGCGCGCACAGCCTGGCGGTCGTGACGGTTAGGCACAAATAAATATTATACCCTACTTACGAACCGTACGCAACCTCGGCTTTCAAATCTTGCAGGCCACTAACGTCCACTTCAATAGAGGGCCCCATCGTAGCCGCCACGTGCAAGCTGCGCCAGTAGCGTCCTTTCGCCCCTGCCGGCTTGTTGCGATCGATGCACTCTTGCAGGGCCTTCAAATTCGCCAGCAAATCTTCTGTGGGGAAAGCCGCTTTGCCAAAAATCACGTGGACGATCCCCGTGCGATCGGAGCGAAATTCCAATTTTCCGGCTTTAAATTCCTGAACTGCCGGCGCAATATCCGTAGTCACAGTACCGGCTTTTGGCGAGGGCATCATGCCGCGCGGACCCAACAAACGTCCCAGTTTGGCCACTTGCGGCATCATATCTGGGGTGGCAATCACCCGGTCAAAATCCATCCGGCCTTGCTGGATTTCTGTAATCAAATCTTCCGAACCGACCACATCTGCACCGGCGTTGCTGGCTTCGTTCACTTTCTCGCCTTTGGCAATGACAGCAACGCGGATGGTTTGACCGGTACCTTTCGGCAAAGACACAGTAGTACGAAGCTGCTGGTCGGTATATTTGGGGTTAATGCCCAAACGCACGTGAGCTTCCGCCGACTCGGGAAAATTGGCCGTAGCAGTTTCCTTGAGCAGGTTCAGGGCTTCGGTGGCTTCGTAGGGACGGTTTTCGACTTTTTGTTGGAGTTCTCTCAGACGACGGGAAGGTTTTCTAGCCATAATTTTCTCCTGGGGTAATAGCGAAGCCAAGTTTCTTCTTCCCCACTAACAACAAATTTCTCTTGCTGGAGGCAAAAAACAAAAATTCTAATCTTTAACCGTAACGCCCATATTGCGTGCCGTACCTTCTACGATGCGCATGGCCGCATCCATGTCGGTGGCGTTGAGGTCGGGCATTTTGGTCTCGGCGATTTCCCGCAACTGGTCGCGGGTGATGGCACCCACTTTGTTGCGGTTAGGTTCTCCAGACCCTTTCTGGATCCCCGCTGCTTTCATAATCAAAACGGCGGCTGGCGGGGTCTTGAGGACGAAGGTAAAACTGCGGTCTTCGTAGACCGAGATTTCCACCGGAATCACCAACCCGGCTTGGTCGGCGGTTTTGGCGTTGTATTCTTTACAAAACGCCATGATGTTGACGCCATGCTGACCCAAGGCGGGACCTACGGGTGGGGCGGGGTTGGCTTTGCCGGCTTCTAGGGCTAATTTGATGAGTGCAACGACTTTCTTGGCCATTTACTTCAGTTTTGCTTTTCAACTTGGTTGAACTCTAGTTCCACGGGCGTATCGCGCCCAAAAATGGACAGCAACGCTTTGAGCTTGCTACGTTCGGGGCTCACTTCGATGACTTCCCCTTCAAAGTCTTTGAACGGACCCGACAGGACCACAATTTTGTCGGAGGGGGCCAGGGAAACTTTGATTTCCGGTTCCTGTTCTTTGGTTTGCTGGAAGATCCGCCGAATTTCTGAGGGGCTTAAAGGCATGGGTTTGACGTGCCCGCGCCCTCTTCCGTAGCCGCGTTGCTGTTCTGCCCCCACAAAGTTAATCACATTGGGGGTATTTTTTACAACCGCCCAGGTTTCGTCATCGAGAATCATTTCGATGAGAATATAACCGGGAAAGACTTTTTCGGCGGTGGGCTGGCGTTTGCCGTCTTTGCGGATTTTCACCGCTGGGGTTTGGGGAATTTCAATCTGCACGATGCGATCGGCGACATCGAGGGTTTTGAGACGCTGTTCCAGGTTGAGCTTCACGCGCTTTTCGCACCCAGAAGCCACCTGAACTGCGTACCAGCGGGGTTTGGGGGACTCGGAACTGTCTTTCCCTTCTAGGTCGCCGTTGGTTTTATGGGGTTCGTAAGATTCTTCTGGTGCAAAATTCATCCGAATACCTGTGCTGAAACCCACTTAAAGAAGCTATCGACAAAATAAATAATAGTGGCGGAGAGGATAACCATTAAAATAACGGCTGTAGACTCGCTGATGAGTTGTTTGCGATCGGGCCAGACGACTTTTCCGAGTTCTTCTCTGGTTTCTTTTAAAAATTTACCGATTTGTTTGCTCGCCCCTGGGATGCCGGTACTTTTTTGCGCTTCGATTTCGTTTTTGTTGGTCACGATATGGCCCTCCTGAAAATTGGCTTGCTCTACGATCTATGATGCCTCGTTCGGCTTGCATGTAGAAAGGACTCGGAGTGCGATGGAGGGCAACGGAGACTCCCTTCGATCGCTGGTGGGGGATAGCCAAATGGTAGCAAGGGCGATCGAGGCAATGGCAAAATTGGTTGCGATCGCACGCTCTGACAGAACAAGTCTGCCCGAAAGACCACCACCTGAAAAAACCTTGCCTCAAGATTTTTTCGGTTGATGTTGGTGTTTTCGGGCAGAACCGGAAATATATTTGGCTCAGCGCGCTCTGGAGGACTCGAACCCCCGCCATCGGGTTTTGGAGACCCGCGTTCTACCAACTGAACTAAGAGCGCATCGCCGAACCATCTGGCGCGTTCATTCATTGTAAACCATGGCTATCGGGTTTGACAACAAATGGAAAGGGTTTTTTCCCAATTCCACTTGTTGCTCGGCCAAACTGCCCTAGAAACGCTCTTTGAGGCGCGTGGCTTTGCCGACCCGGTGGCGCAGGTAGTAGAGTTTGGCACGACGGACTTCGCTGCGACGCAAAATTTTCACGTTGGCTACCCGGGGGGAGTGGAGCAGAAACACCCTCTCCACGCCGATGCCTTGAAAAATCCGCCGTACGGTAATGGTGGCGTTGATGCCGCCGTGGCGTTTGGCGATGACCGTGCCTTCGTAGGGCTGCACCCGTTCTTTGCCGCCTTCAACGATTTTGACGCCGACGCGAACGATGTCTCCTACTTCAATGTTGGGCAGATCGGATTTTAAATAATCAGTTTCAACGGAGCGAACGATTTCTTCGGTATTCATGAAAACCTCCTGGCGTTTGGAAATCCCGTATTTCCGAGCGATCGCTGTGCTGGGGCATATCTCTCACCTCGGGAAAACAGGGGGCAGTAGCGATCGCGATCGGGGGCAGACGCGATAGGATTTCCCGAAAGGGGCTGGCTGCAAAACTCGATCCGGTGCTAGGTTGCCTGCCCTGGCAGCGAAGCCAGCGATCGCCCAGACCTGAAAAATGCCGACTTATCAATATAGCACGAATAGGGCACCAAAACAAGAATTTGAGAGGGGAAAGTTATTGGCGGATACAGATTTAATTTTGGTAGCTGCAGTGATAGTAGCTTTTTACGTAGCGGCTCATTTGGGTGCCAACGATGTCGCCAACTCATTCGCTACTTCCGTGGGGTCTGGGGCGATTCCGCTGGTGGGGGCTTTGGCGATCGCGGGGGGGATGGAATTTCTGGGGGCTGTGTTGCTGGGCGGGCGCGTTTCCCAAACCCTAGCTTTTGAGGTAATTTTGCCTGAGGGTTTGCTTTCTACCCAAATGTTTGTCGCTGGCATGTTCTCGGTCATGGTTGCCTGCGGTCTCTGGTTGCAAATCGCCACCAGTTTCGGTTTGCCCGTGGCTTCTTCCCATGCGGTGGTTGGGGCTTTGACGGGATTCGCTTGGGTGGCTGTGGGTCCGCAAGCCGTTCAATGGTGGCGGCTGGGAATCATTTCCCTTAGTTGGTTGCTGGTTCCCGTTGCCAGTGCTTTGGTAGCGGCTGCCCTGTACGCCATTTGCCAGTATGGCATTTTGACCCATCCCGCGCCTCAAAACCAGTGGCGAGAATGGTTGCCGTGGTTGAGTGCTTTGTTGTGCGGCATTTTGGGGTGGTTGGGATGGTCCAATGCTTCCGCTGCGCGATCGCGAAGCGTCTGGTACGGAGAATTGTTTGCCGGGATGGGGGGGCAAGTTCCCAGCCACGATTGGTATTTGCTGCTGTGGGGAATAGCGACGGTGGGGGTGAGTTGGTGGAACTGGTCGGTGGAAAACCATGGCAGGGGGAGCATAGAAGCCAAATTTGCTCGATTGCAAATTCTCAGTGCCAGTTTGGTGGCCTTTGCTCATGGGTCCAACGATGTGGGCAATGCGATCGCTCCTCTAGCTGCGATCGCTGGTCTTCTCCATCCCCAACCCCCAACAGCCACCGACGGGAATGTTCCGATATGGATTTTGCTTCTAGGCGGTAGCGGTATTGTCGTAGGGTTAGCCATTTGGGGGCAGCGCGTCATTGCCACTGTGGGCAGCGAAATTATTGCCCTACAACCCAGCAGTGGTTTCTGTGCGGAAATAGGCACCGCCATCACCGTTTTGTTAGCTTCCCAAGCCGGTTTACCGGTTTCAACTTCCCATGCCTTAGTAGGGGGTGTGGTCGGCATTGCCTTGGTACCAGCAAGCCAATCCTTCTCCTATCGTCCTTTGCGCCGCATTGCTGGGGCGTGGTTGGGAACTGTCCCCGCTGCAATGGGTTTGAGCGCCATAACTTTCCGTGTGCTCAAATATGCCTTTCTCTAAAGCAGCTATGACGCCGGCTTTGGGAAAAATAACCATCATACGAGCAGTTATCAAAAATTTACCCAGCGATCGCTCATTTTGGCGACAGAATTTTGTTAAAGTGTTGGGATAACCAGCGCTGGGGCATTGCCCGAGGCAAAAACAAAAACCGAGCAACTGCAAGCTCCCATCAGGGATTTTCCGTAAAGGATTAGGAATCCCCGCATTTATTTGTTGGGGAATGTGTCAAAGTGGGAAAAATGTAGACAACACCGTGGCAATAGGATAAGCAGCGATGGGGCCAAGGGACAATCAACCAAACACGCCGCCAAGCGACCATCGAGGGATGGTAGAAAACTTCCTCCAGGCGGTAAGCAACGAACTAGACAGTCTGCAACAGCATCTAACCGGTGAGCTGAGTCAAGACGTGGAACGGTTGCAAGCGGAAAAACAGCGCTTGCAGCAACAGATCGAAGAACTGCGGCAAAGGTACCAGCAGCTGCAGGAGCAAACCGATACCCTCACCGCCCAACCAAGCCAACAACAGCAGGCATCGGCGGCAGAGCTATCGCAAAGTACGGTTGACCAGCTAGACGAGTTGTTAAGCCAGCGTTTGGAGGAAGTGGTACAAAAACTGCAGCATAGTTCCTCAGTCGCGCCTCGTTCTGGGGGCGATTTGGCTGGCAGCGAAGATTTGCTGGCAGATTACACCGAAAATTCCCACAGTTTGGTTTCTACTTCTTCCCATAGCGATCGCTTGGCGGAAAGCGGCCATACCTACAGCGAGCGCTTGCATACCTACCGAGGTGCGCTCTCCCAACAATTGGACCGCTTGCAAAGCTTGCAGCAACAGGGAGATGCGATTGTGGAACGGTTGGTCAACCGCTTGAGCCAGCAAATGGGCAGCAGCAATCCTTTTGAAACGACAAGCGAGACTTTTGCAGAATTTCCCGCCGTTCAAGAAGAAAGCAGCCTCGCTCAAGAACCATCCCAAAACACAACCACCAGACCCCCCACCCATCCCCAACCGGAACCCGAAACCCCAACATCCACCAAGACAGCCGCCGCTCAAAAAGCAGCAGCCAATTTACGGTTGGGATTGCTCTTTGCCCTGAGCGCTGCTGGGGTTTTGTCGCTGTTCAACGTCAGCGTTAGCACCATTTTAGGCACACCCAACACGGTCTTGGGGGTATGGGAAACCGGGGGCTTGATTTCTCCCAGTTTTGGCAACTCCCTATTTATTTTATTCGTGCGAATGGTGGTAGTGGTATTGCTCATGCCGGTACTGGCTTTGCAACTATATCCGGCTCTGTTTGACGATATCCGCCGCTTTTTGCGCCAGGGAGACCGAGTTTTGCAAGCACAAGCTGTGAGCAGCGGTTTGTGTTTGTTTGCCTCCCAGGTGATGATTTACGTTGCCTTGGGGAACATTCCCAGCGGCGTGGCAGTAACCATTCTGTTTGTGTATCCATTGATTACAGTGGTTGCTTCTTGGGCATTGTTTGGCGATCGCCCCACAATTTTACGCTGGGTTATCCTGGCTGTTATCAGTGTGGGAACCGTTTTATCGCTGCCCAACTTGCTAGTAGATAACGTACCGGGAAACTTACAAATTGGCGTGATGTCAGCTTTTGGCGCTGGTATCACCTTTGCTGGTTATGTATTGTTAACGCAAATTTGCTCGAAAAAATTGCACCCCGTTCCCTTCAGTTTGGTCAATTTCAGCGTTATTCTATTGTTCTCGTTTTTGGGCATTCTATTAGCCTGGCAAACCCAATTTCCAGATACCATAGCCCCACAAGAAGCATTTGACGACTGGAACTTGCTTGCTGCTGGCGCTTGGTTGGGCGTTTTGACATTATTTAGTTATTTGCTGAACAATTTTGCCATTCGCTACGCCGGCGCTGCTTTAGCTTCGATTGTGGGTGCCACTGGTCCTGCCATTACCGCCTTGCTAGCCCTGGTTTTAATTGGCGAAGCGCTCTTGACTCGTCAATGGTTGGGCATGTCGCTAGTGGTTATTGGCGTTTTGGGATTAAATGTAGAAAAAACAATTGTTGCTAGGAAAAAAGCTGCTGCTTCCAAATAGATTTTCTCCAGTCCCGGGTCTGGAGGTTTTCTGGTTGCAGGTCTTGGTAGCTGGGGCATGCGATAAAAAACCTGGATAAATCGTTTTAGAAAAGAAAAAAGGTGGCATCTGCGGCCACCTTCATTGTTTTTTTTGTTTTTTCAGCGGAGAGGGAGGGATTCGAACCCTCGTTGGGGTTGCCCCCAAACAGCATTTCCAGTGCTGCGCCTTAAACCACTCGGCCACCTCTCCAGGTGCATGGGAACCATTGATTTAATCCCACAGGGATATAATTATAGCAAAAATTTTCTAGTTGTCCAATATTTTGGGCGATTTTTCTGGCTGCTTGCCAAATCTGGCAGTTGGCGGGGAATAATGGAGACGCGATCGCTTGTCAAATCCCAGCCATTGGGTAGATCGGAGGCAAAATTTATCGTACGCTCAAGAAAGCACGCCATCCAGGAACAATTTTCTCAACCTTAGGATATTCTCCATGAGCGATAAAAAAGTCTATACCGTTCAAATTCACAATCGCTTTGAAGACAAGTGGTATACCGTACAAGTACCGGAAGACCAGTACATTCTCAGAACCGCTGAGGAACAACATGGGAAACTGCCCTTTTTGTGCCGCAATGGGGCTTGTACCACCTGTGCGGTGCGGGTAATTTCCGGGGAAATTTACCAACCAGAAGCCATGGGATTGTCGCCCCAGGTGCGCCGTCAAGGCTATTCTCTCATCTGCGTTGGCTATCCCCGTTCCGATTTGGTGTTGGAAACCCAAGACGAAGACGAAGTCTACGATATGCAATTTGGACGTTATTTTGGTAAAGGGAGGGTACGGTTTGGTATTCCTCTGGACGATGATTGATAAATTATCCCTCGACCGTGGTTTGCCACCCACCCACGCCCAGGCACATGTTTTTTCTACCTAGCGGCTAATATTATGCGTCGCATGCAGTGGGTTCTGCTAATTTTAGGCATTGTCATCATTTTGATGATGATGCTGTGGCTGGTAAATTCTATCTACAGCCTGTACGTGCAAATTTCTTGGAGCGCACCGTTTCTGGGAAATTTGCTCGTGGGGCTGTTGGCTATCCTGCTGCTAATTATCCTAGCAGTAGGATTGTATTTTTTAATTACCTATTTCGTACTGCCCAAATCTGCACGACGCAAGAAAAAACGCCGCCGTCGCCCTCAGGTGAAGGTTTCGGAAAACAAAACGGAAGCGGCTTCGCAAACGTTACAGGCGATTCGCCAGCAAATCGAACAAATTCAGGATGAGGTGGCGCGTCAGGCGTTGGAACAGCGATCGCAAGAGATTGAGGAAAATCTGAAGCAGCGGAATATACAGGTGGTGGTTTTTGGCACTGGTTCGGCGGGCAAAACCTCGGTCACCAATGCTTTAATGGGAGAGATGGTGGGCGATCGCGCGGCACCCATGGGAACGACGGAAACCTTTGAAACTTATACGTTGCAGCTTCCTGGGATTGACCGCAAGATTTTGATTACCGATACGCCGGGGATTTTGGAACCGGGGGTGGCGGGAACCCAGCGGGAAAACATGGCGCGATCGCTGGCTACGGAAGCGGATTTGCTGTTGTTTGTCATTGACAATGACTTAACGGCTTCCGAATGGGAAATGCTGCAAGCGTTGGCGGCAATTGGCAAGCGATCGCTGGTAGTTTTCAACAAAACGGATTTGTATCCGGAAGAGGAACAAACCGCCATTCTCAACCAATTAAAACAGCGATTGGCTTCAGTAGTGGCAGAAAAAGACGTCATTGCCGTGGCTGCCAATCCCAGACAAGTCACCCTCCCCGATGGCACTCAAGTAACGCCCCAGGTGGAAATTACCCCGTTGGTGCGGCGTTTGGCAGCGGTGGTGAGAGCGGAAGGGGATAGCTTAATGGCGGACAATTTGCTGTTACAATCGGCACGGTTGGGGGAACAGGCGCGTGCGGCGATTGACAAGCAAAGGCAGGAACAGGCGGAGAAAATTATTGAGCGTTTTCAGTGGTATGGTGCAGCCGCGATCGCGTTTATGCCCATTCCCATGGTAGATATGTTGGGAACGGCAGCTGTGAACGCGCAAATGGTGGTGGAAATTGGCAGGGTTTACGGATGCAATCTAGATTTTGAGCGCGGTAAGGAACTGGCTTTTTCCCTAGCGAGAACCTTGGCGAGTTTGGGAATTATCAAAGGCGCGTGGGATCTCATGAGTACCACCATGCAGGTGCATCCGGGAACGGCGTTGGTGAGTCGTGCCATTCAAGGGGGAACGGCGGCTTATTTGACGCGCATTGCTGGCAAAAGTTTTATTGAATATTTTCGCAACGACCAAGATTGGGGCGATGGTGGGATTTCGGAGGTGGTACAGCGTCAGTTTGAACTCAACCGCAAGGAGGAGTTTGTGAGGGCGTTTGTACAGGATGCGATGTCGCAGGTGGTGGATCCGTTGCAGCGTTCTGCTGGGGAGTCACAGGAGAAGAAGGAGGCGTCTGGGGAGAAGTTTTCGGAACCTACGGGGAATGATTGGGATAACGATTGGCGCGATCGATGGGAGGATGATTGGTAAAAATTGAAGTAGTAGGGTGGGCAATGCCCACCCTACGAACTTAATAATTTTTTATTTAGATTTTTATTGCAGCGCGATCTACGGGGAATGATTGGGATAACGATTGGCGCGATCGATGGGAGGATGATTGGTAAAAATTGAAGTAGTAGGGTGGGCATTGCCCACCCTACGAACTATGATTTGAACAATGATATTTCCCCCTATTTTTTATCAAAAGTTGACAGATAATTTTACAGAAACCTTATACCATTTCCTTAATACTCTGCAAGAGATCGTAGGGGCATTTTTGTAGGGGCGCAACGCGTGAGTAGGGGCGCTTCGCGAAGCGCCCCTACTAGGGAAATCGGGAAATCTCAAAAAAACATTGTTTTTCAGAAATGGTATAAGATAGTCCAAAAACGCCCGTAGCGGTCTTTTGGGAAGCCAAACCGTTGGATCGTCCTCTAACCATCTTAGCGATTGATAAATTTGCTGGGTGCTAGCTGTTTCGTATCTATGAATTTGCTGACAAGCCCAAATAACTCCATGAACTTCAATCGATTCTTGTTGGGCAGCTTTTCTCAGATTTTTGTCTCCTGTCAAAAGAATTGTATTTTCAGCAATGCTGGCAAGAGTCAATGCAAAGCAATCTTGAGGAGTTAGCCTGGGAAATCTTGATTGGTAGGCAAAGGCCTGTTCCACACCATCGCTATTGAATCCTTCAATATGAAAACCCAACTTGGGCAAATCGCTTTTGCTATAGTTGGTGAGTTCGATAAGTTCTTCTTCATACAAAGCATCTGGAATGAAAAAATGATAGGGTAATACCATTTCTAAAAAACAATGATTGTCTGGAATGTCCCAATTGCCCTGGTAGGGGCGCTCACGCGTTGCGCCCCTACAAAAATGCCCCTATTATCTCTTGCAGACTATGAAAGAAATGGTATAAGGCTATCAAGGCAGGTAGCAAACATGCCTTGTCAATATCGATAATAGCCGAACTATCACTAACGATGGTACTCACACAATTTTCCTAATTATGCTACCGGTGTAGGTCCTTGAATCGCTTTTTGAATTTCTTTAACGGGTTTTTGAAGCAGTTCGGCAGCTTTCGGTAGAGAAATATATTGTTCGCTTAAAGCCCAATAACATAGGCGTTTAAAGCGATTTGGATATTCGTAGCGATCGCATTTTCCCTCTGATTCCAAAGGAAAAGGTTCTTGGCTATGCCAACCGCTAGCGAAAATTTTGGTATAGGATGAATCTGCAAATCAACTTACTATTTTTCATTGTATGGGAATTTGCGATATTCGGCATTTAATGTTGCTACAAAATACTAATATTGTATCAACAAACTATTCCTTAACCTCTTCTGCCAATCCCGTTTGCACCTGCCACAAACCGGCATAAATCCCATTGAATTGTAACAACTCCTCGTGAGTGCCTTGTTCCAAAATTTCGCCCTTATCCTCGCCCTTATCTATCGTGTAAATGGTGTTGGCATTGCGAATTGTAGACAACCGGTGAGCGATCGCGCGTAGCAGCTTCTCCATGTTACAATTACGAACAATACAATAGTCAAGCCAAACTAACTAATTTTGTAGGGTGGGCAGGGCACACCCTACTAGCGCTTCGCCCTTATCTATCGTGTAAATGGTGTTGGCATTGCGAATTGTAGACAACCGGTGAGCGATCGCGCGT
>NZ_LNDC01000075.1 GCF_001870905.1 Geitlerinema sp. PCC 9228 | reverse complement strand
GTTCAAAAACGCCGAATCGCGTCTGAACCACCACCTCGCCGGTTTGTTCGGGGTGAGTTCCTTGGCCTGGACCGGACACTTGGTACACGTCGCCATTCCCGAATCCCGTGGCGTTCACGTGGGTTGGGACAACTTTCTGAGTACCATGCCTCACCCCGCCGGTTTGACACCTTTCTTTACCGGTAACTGGGGCGTGTACGCCCAAAACCCCGACACCGCCAACCACGTGTTCGGCACCGGTGAAGGTGCTGGAACCGCCATTTTGACTTTCCTCGGTGGTTTCCATCCCCAAACCGAGTCCCTGTGGTTGACGGACATGGCCCACCACCACCTGGCGATCGCAGTTATCTTTATCATCGCCGGGCACATGTACCGCACCAACTTTGGTATCGGTCATAGCATCCGGGAAATTTTGGCTGCCCACAAACCACCGCAAGGTACCCCCTTTGGTGGCATGTTGGGAGAAGGTCACAAAGGCCTGTACGACACCATCAACAACTCCCTACACTTCCAGCTCGCTTTAGCACTGGCCTCTCTAGGGGTTGTCACCTCCCTGGTGGCCCAACACATGTACTCGCTGCCTCCCTACGCCTTCCTGGCGCAGGACTACACCACCCAGGCAGCCCTGTACAGCCACCACCAGTACATCGCCGGCTTCATCATGGTCGGTGCCTTCGCCCACGGCGCCATCTTCCTCGTACGGGACTACGACCCCGAACAGAACAAAAACAACGTTCTCGATCGCGTCCTGCAACATAAGGAAGCCATCATCTCCCACTTGAGCTGGGTTTCCTTGTTCCTCGGTTTCCACACCCTGGGACTGTACGTCCACAACGACGTGGTGGTTGCCTTCGGCACCCCCGAAAAACAAATCCTCATCGAACCGGTCTTTGCCCAATGGATTCAAGCCGCCCACGGTAAAGCCCTCTACGGCTTCGATGTCTTGCTTTCCAACAGTGGCAGTGCTGCCGCTAGTGCCAACGGTCCCTGGCTAACTGGCTGGCTAGATGCCATCAACTCGGGAGACAACTCCCTATTCCTCACCATCGGTCCGGGAGACTTCCTGGTCCACCACGCCATTGCCCTGGGC
>NZ_LNDC01000074.1 GCF_001870905.1 Geitlerinema sp. PCC 9228 | reverse complement strand
TGAGAAGATGGGGTTGGCGAAAAGGCGCAAATTCTGGATGCTGGCGGAAATTATTCGCTAGGTCTATCGCTTCTTGAACCAACGGAGGTTGCAAACCAGGATCGAATTTTTGCAGCGTATCTATACTATCGATGTCGCCTTCCAGCGCCTGGTGGGTTAGCTGACCGATGCGATTTTCATCCAAACCTTGACCGACACCTGGATGTCCATATATATAGTTTAATTTAAATTCCCACGGACAACGATGGTACACGCTTAAAGCCGTAACCGGTAGTTCCCACAATCCCAATCCCGCCGAATCCAACAGGATTTCCCCGTTAGCCGATGGCGGTTGGGGAAGGGGAGGCGTTGGCGGAATGGCATTTTCGGAAGTGTAGGGAATGGCAGTGGGAGAAATATTGGCAGCTTGCAAACCCGGTTCGAGAATATCTAGCTTGCCGCCTTTTTCATTGCTAGCGGTTAGCAGCAGAAAATCGCGACTTCTGGTTAAAGCCACATACAACAGTCGCTTGGCTTCCATCTCTTCCCGCTGTTTTTGCTGTTGTTTTAGAAATCGATATAGCTGGGGTTGGCTATTTTTGTCGGTAGCGTCGCCAAACTTCAAAGCCACCCCGTATTCCGGATCGAAATAAATATCTTCGCCTTGGTTATTTTCTTTACGACTCAAATCGGCAACGATAACCCACGGCCATTCTAATCCTTTGGCGCGGTGAACGGTCATCAAGGAAACGGCGTTTTCGATTTCTAAAGGCAGTCGGGGAATGGAAATTTCTTCGGCGGCTTCCAAACTTCGCAAACGTCTGACTACGGCGAAAACGTCGAGGTTGCCGCTTTCCAAACGACGAATTAAATCTCGAAATCCCCGCCAGTCGGCTTCCCGTCGCTGGGCATCTGGTAAGTTGGTAATAACGGCAGTGTAGCCAGTATAGGAGTCTGCCAATTGTAGCAAACGGGTGGGGGGTTCGATGTCGCGATCGCTTCTTAATTGCTGCAAAACCGATAGCGGCTGGGAAATTTCCGGATGCTGGCAAGTTTGCAACCGCTGCCACCAAGATTCGCTATCATTATTATTAGCGATTTCGTACAAAACGCGATCGCTAACGGCAAAAAAAGGACTCCGCAACACCGCCACCAACGCCACATCGTTTCTCGCATCGGCTAAAAACTGCAACAATGCCATAGCATCTTTGGCTACCCGGGTTTGCAGTAAATTTTCTCCCCCCACAATCGCCGCTGGAATGCCAGCCGCCGCCAATGCTTCTGCATAAATATCCAACGGCGACCAACTTCTCGCTAAAATGGCAATATCCCCAGGCGCGATCGCGCGTTCTGTTTGTAGCTTAGAATCGTAAATTGGGGTTTCGCTATCCAAAACCCTACGTATTTTCTCGGCAAGATAGTTCGCTTCCACCCGCCGTCGCTGGTCTATGGTAATTTCCTTATCGCCACCAGTTACCGTTGCCACCTCCACATGCGGCGGTTGCTGGGGTGCCGACTGGCGAAAAGCGGTTAAATCTTGATGGTTTTCCGCTAAAATAGGTGTAAAAATGTGGTTAATGCTGTCCACCAATTCCACATGGGTGCGAAAACTTTGCTGTAAATTCACCTCAGTGCCACCGGCAGCCAAAATTTTATCGCGAAATTCCCGAAACACCCGCACATCGGCACGGCGAAATCCGTAAATGGATTGCTTGCTATCCCCAACAACGGTCATTTCTGCGGTTTTGGTTAGATATTCTAGCAACTTTGCCTGTACGGGATTGGTATCTTGAAATTCATCTACCAGAAAAACCTGCCATCGCCGGTGGTAATATTTGCGAACTTCCTCCCACTGCAACGCCTGCAATGCCTGTGCTTCCAAATCGGCAAATCCCAATTTCCGGGTTTGCTTTCTTGCCGCTGCAATTTCTGCGGATACAAGTTCAAAGGCTTCTTGCAAACTCGGCAACGCTGCCGCCAGTTGTTCGTCTGCTACCAGCGATTGACCAAGACCATCTTTATAAGCTTCTTTGATGGTTTCTTTCAGGTTTTTCAACGCCTTTTTGACTTCTTCAAATTCCCCCGCCTGCCATTTTTTCTTGCTTCCTTTGCGCAGGTCAATTTTACAAATGGCATCTAAATTCTGTATCGATGGCGTTTCTTCTGCTTCCCATGCTGCCATTGCCGCTACGGCTGTTTGACGGGATTGTTCCAGCGCGTCGTTTTCGGCACCGCTATATTGAAATAAAATCTCTTTCGCTTCTTGCCATGGGGAACTAGAATGCAAATTTTCCCAAAGCTGCTTTTTTCTTTCTTTGGCAAAATTGAGGATGGTTTCGCGAAATGACCCTACTGCTAAGGCTTCTGATGCCGAAATCGGATCGTTAAGGAGGCTGTGAATTGCTTTTTTTAGCAGCGAGTAGGGGATTTTCTCAAAAATTCTTAGGGGTAAATTTGCGATCGCTTTTTCGCGAACCTGCAACTGCCACAGTTTGCCTTCCTGTTCGTCCAAAATTTCAAAATCTGGGGGCACATCTGCCTTTTGTGGGTGTTCCCGGCAAATACGCGCGGCGAGAGAATGCAGGGTACTAATGGGGGCAGCTTCTAACTCGGCAAAGATATCGCTGCGGTGGGGAAGGCGATTTTTGACCAGGCTGCGAATCCGCGATCGCAATTCGTCGGCGGCTTTGTTGGTGAAGGTGACGGCAACCACTTGCAAGGGAGATTTCTCTTTTTCCTGCAAGTAATACAAATACCGTTCCGCTAGCATATGAGTCTTCCCCGTTCCCGCACCAGCAGTAACCACCACGCTTGTGGGTGCGCAGACGGCTTGTTGTTGGGTGGGGGTGAGAGGCATAGGCGGCGGCAGGGAGATTGGGCAGATGATGTGGTTATTTTATCAGATGTCGCCGGAACGGGGCAACCAAATTTCAAAGGTGGTGCCTTGGTTGGGGGTGGCGTAAAAGTGAAATTTACCGCCGTGTTTGGCGGTGACAATCCAATAACTCAAGGCGAGGCTGGTTTCTTTGCCGGCTTTTTTGTTGCGGGAGAAGGAGTCGAGGATTTCTTTTTGCTTTTCTGGGGAAATACCGGGTCCGTTATCGGCGATTTGAATGCATATCCATCGCTGTTCTAACTGTTTTTCCCGGGCGTTTTTGGGTGATTTTTCTGCAGGTTCGGAAAGTAGTTGGGTGATAATTTCTATTTTAGGTTTTTGGTAGGCAGGCAAATAAGGTTGCGGGCGATCGCTTTGTTGAAATTCTAAGGAAAAGTTCTGGGATGTGGCTTGATTGATTAACGCATCCACGGAGTTGCTGAGGATGTTCATAAAGACCTGTGAAAGTTGTCCTATATAACAAGGAACTGGCGGTAAATTGTCGTAGCGACGGACAATTTCAATATCTATGGTACTGCGACTTTTGAGCAATAAAATAGCACTTTCTAAGCTTTCGTGCAAGTTGGCTGGACGGGGATAGACTTCGTCGATGTGGCAGAAGTTTTGCAAGCTGGTAACGAGGGTTTTAATCCGTTCGGCACCGTTTTTCATACTCGCGATCGCTTGTGGCATATCTTGTTGTAAAAATTCAAATTCTACGTCTTCTTTTAACTCTTGAATTTCTTCCGGTTCGCTGTTAAATTGTTTTTGATAGGCGGTTAGAATTTCTAGTAAAATATCAATATAATTGGTAATGTGGGATAAATTTCCCCAAATAAATCCCACCGGGTCTAAAATTTCGTGTGCCACCCCATCCACCAAACGACCCAAACTAGCCATTTTTTCGTTTTGAATCATTTGTGCCTGTAAATGTTCGAAACGGGTTTGGGTTTCGATGCCGCGAATTTGCCAGTAAGCGATGTTGAGTTCGTGAACGTTCAGCAGTTGGCTGTTGCCACTATCTTGACGCACCACAATTGGTTCTCCTAATAGTTCTGGGGAACGTCGCAATGCCTGTCTGGCAGCTTCTACGACTGGGGTATGTTCGGAAAGCAACAAAACTGGCGATCGCGCGTAGCTGTAGAGAATTTCTAAAGGTTTGTGCCAAAATAATTCTTGACCCCCAGGTCGCATTAAAAATTCCATAATTCGCTGGCGAGAAATCATACCGACATATTCTCCTTCTGCCAGCAAAACCACTCCTGGCAGTAAAGGATATTGGTGAAAAATTGGCACAATCTCTTCAGCGGCAAACGACCAATCTACCTGAAATTGATAGAGTGGCAGTTCCCCAATGGTTGACTCCAAGCTTAAATAGCGATCGCTTTGCAAAAAAAAAGGCTTGGGAGGTTGGCGATGGGAAGTCATGATGGAATTCAAAAGACAATATCGACACTAGAACTATTGTACCGTTTTTCTTGAAAGGATATAACCCAAAATCCTACCGAGATGGCTGCGAAAATTGGCGGCTATAGTAGCGAGTGGAAAAATTTTGTGTTGCTTTTTCTTGGTTGAACTCCAATTGATTGAAAGAATTCCTTGCATTCGGCAACCAAACTGCACGAAAAATGGTATGTTCGTGGTATAGGACACTTAATTCAGAACAGCATGGGAGACTGTGCTTTTGCTATTGGGGTGACCTACCGACAATTTCTGATTTGAGGTTTGACCATGCAAGAAAACCAACCCCATCCCACCCCAGGTTTCATATCGCGTTCGGTAATGGCTCTCGCTCTTATTATACGGATTTTTCAAGGAATCGGACTGGCAAGTAGTTTGGATAAACTTGCGATCGCGCTTGTATCACTCTACCAACGCTATCTCTCTCCCTACAAAGGATTCCGCTGTGCGCATAAAACGCTTTATGGGGGAACTTCTTGTTCCCAATACTTTCAGACGGTTGTTCGAGAGAAAGGTTTGGTGGCAGCGATTCCAAAATTCCAGCAACGTTTGTTAGACTGCAAGCAGGCAAATGTCCTAATACACGCGCAAGATAACTCCGAAGAGAAAACCAAAAAGAAAAAAAGGATAGGTTCTTCAACTGCAACTGCTGCTACTTTCCTACTGGCGGCGATAGCAGCAGTGAGGGGGAATTTTGCGATACGCCAGATTGCGGATTTGACTTTGGTAATTGCGATATGCCAGATTGCAATTGCGATATACCAGACTGTAGTTGTGGATAATACGAAATCCGCACTGCAAAACCGATAAATCCCCCAAGCTAAAACTTCTGGTTGTCTCTCCCCCTCCTCCCCCCTCCTCGCTACTCTTCTGTCTCTATCTAAAATGTGGTTTTCACAAATCGGATTTGCTATAACAGCCAATTATCCCAAAAAGCCAAGGGGAATCACCTGCAAAATTGGCTCCCATGGTTGACAGCTAGCAATTTTGTTTCTATAATAGGGAAAAAGATAAGATTCGGGGAAAAGCTGTTTTTTTTTGAGAGCTTTTCACTCAAATATCCAACCTGCCCAAAAATACTTTTTCGCCGCAACGCCTTCTCTATCTTCCCAGCTTCTATTTATTGCGATGGCGGTTCTACGGGTAATTTAATTACAAACTCCGTTCCCTTATCTGGTTCTGTATGGAGTTCCAATTTGCCGCCATGCTTGTCGGTAATAATCTGATAGCTAATCGCCAATCCCATACCAGTTCCTTTGCCAAGGGGTTTGGTAGTAAAAAACATTTCAAAAATGCGTTCTTGAATATCTTGGGGAATGCCACCGCCGTTATCAGCAATTTTAATAACGATCCATTGCTTGTCGTCTTTGGTTTCTTGGTAAGTAGTAATACCAATCCACCCTTCAAAATAGATCCCTTCTTCTTCCTTTTTCTTCAGCCGCAGGTCTTCCAAAGCATCGCTGGCATTAACGATTAAATTCATAAACACCTGGCTCAGCTGACCGGAATAGCAAGGAATTTGGGGGAGTTCGCCATAATTTTTCTCTACTTGAATATGGTATTTCAGGCGATTGCGCAGAATTAATAGCGTACTTTCAATACATTCGTGAATATCGGCCACTCTACGTTCCCCTTCGTCAACCCGAGAGAAGTTGCGCAGGGTTCCCACAATTTTAGTCATCATGTCGGTTCCCGTTTGCATTCCCTCCACAATTTTGTTTGTGTCTTCTAAAAGAAAATCCAATTCGATATCTTCTTTTAACTCTTGCAACTCTTCGGAATATTCCACCTCTTCTTTTTCGTATGTAGAAATCAATTCCACCAAATCCTTGACATAGGAAGAAAGATATTGTAAGTTGCCGGAGATAAAATTAATCGGATTGTTTAACTCGTGAGCAACGCCAGCCACCATTTGTCCCAAACTGGCCATTTTCTCAGTTTGGACCATTTGATTTCTGGTTTGTTCTTGCAGTAGCTGAACGGTGAGTTCTTGAATGTAAGCTTGTGCCAGGAGAAGTTGGTGAACGTCTAACAGTCGGTATTCCCCTTCTTGAATGGTAACAACCACCGGTTCGTACAAACATTCTGGCGATCGCTGCACGCATTGTTTGGCCACATCAATAATCTGCGTATCCAACGAACAAATTAGGGTATCTTTGGGAATAAAAGGACGCAAAGAATATAAAGGACGGCGGGAAAAAAGTTCGATGCCGTAAGGACGGCTCATAATTTCAAAAAAACGCCGCCGCGATAGCATAAAAGCGTATTTGCCTTTTTCCGTTAAAATCACCCCTGGCAACAGCGGATTGTTCTCAAAAGCTTTTTCCACCTTTTTCCCAGGCTGCGACAGTTCGATTTGGAAGTCGTATAGAAACAGTTCTTTGACTGTAGACTCCAATCCTAAATTTTTGACCGAATCGCTCAGATGCTGCGGTAGGTTTTCCGACTGTAGCATATGTAAAATCATGGCCCTTCCTGGAAAAGGGAGCTAGCTGCAAGATGAACCGGGAAAATACCAATCTTTTAATTTGGAAAAGCCAGTCAAGGAATTTTACTGGAGGAGATGAGCACTGGTGCTAAGCTACACCGAAGCATCGGAAAAAGTGCCAAGGGCATCCCTTTCTCCCCCTATTTATTTTAATAGTCACCGGGGCAAGTTGACTGCGAGAATTTGTTTCTTAACTTAGTATTAACTTCATCTTAGCTACTAACTTTCTGTGGTTTCATGAGATTCCGTTTCCAGAATATCGACCGTACCTTTGGTCCCATCAATACGAACCCGCCAACCATTTTGCAAACGCCTGGTGGCATCTTCCACATCCATAACTGCGGGAATACCGTATTCGCGGGCCACAATGGCACCATGGGATAGGATACCCCCCACACTGGCGACAATACCAGCAGCGCGAGATAAAATTGGCACCCAACCAGCATCGGTATAGGGAACCACCAAAATGGTAGGCTGGTCTAAGGGTGGCATGGCTTGCAGGGAGGTAACCACTTGCACCATGCCTTCTGCCTGGCCGGGACTGGCACCAATTCCCCGCATGGTTTGGGTGGCCGGTTTGGGGAGAGAAAAGGTTTTGGGGGGATCGTTGCCGTAAACGACACTGGGTGGGGGTTGCATTTCCCCATCGCGATTGACGCGATCGCGACGATCGCGCAATAGAGATAAACTATACTGTTGTAGCTGTTCGTCGCCAGCCACCAAACGGCGAATTTCCGCTAGTTCCAAGAAAAATATATCATCTGCTTCCGATAAGATGCCCCTTTGCACCCAGCGATCGCCAATAGCCAAAAACGTCCATCTCAGGTGAGCCAGGAGTCGGTTGTAGCTTTTCGCCACCTGTCCTTTCAAATTCAAGCGTTTCTGAACCGCAGACACCCGCCAGGAAAAGGACCAATTGCCAAACCGCTGGCGTTGGGGAGAAGATATCGTCTCGGTAGCAGTTTGATTGACGGTGGTTTCGCCGCTGATGAGTTGTTGTGCAAACAGCCGGCGTAGAGGTTGGGGGTCTTCCTGCCAGGTAGGAACAGCGATATCAGTAGCCACTTCGCTGAGGTAGCCGTAGCGTTGGACGATGCGGTCGAATTGCTCCAAAATCACGCCACCGTCGCTCATTTCTGCTAGGGTAGCAAACAAGGATGCTGCATCGGTCTCGGGTTCCAACTCCCCAAGCAAATGACGTGCGTTATCAGCCAACTCTTGCAGCGATCGCGTTACCGCCACTTCCGGCAGCTTGCTGTTGTTGAGATTTTCCGGTTTGACCCGCAATAGCGATCGCCGCAGGGACAAACTCAGCGGTGCCAAAATATTGTAGTAGGTAGTGGTTTGCAAAGCCTGCAAAATCCGATCCACCCGTTCTAATAATTCCCTTTCCGACATGCGGTCTAAGCGATGGCCGGTGCCGTAGCCACCATCGCGCCGCAGCTGCAACAGCGTTGGTGCCAACAGCCGCCGGTGGTCGCGCTTAAAATCTTCCACCAACCGCATTTCCCGGCGCAGCAACCGCCACAATCCCGGGATATTGCGCACAGTAGAAGTCCAGGGTGGCTTGCCTAACTTGCTGCCGCGGGTCAGAAATTCCAAGCTTTCCGCCGGCAATCCCATACGACGAAAGATGTCTGCCAGCAAGGAAGCATTAAAATAGGCTTGGGAAAAATGTAGGGTTGCAGTTTCGTTAAAATCCAACCCCCGCGCGCGATCGCCGAGAACGATGGTAAAGATATTTCCCCATACCCCACAGGTGAGGGGACGGTTGATGGACCAGGTCAGCGGACGAATGACCCCCGGAATCACCTCGGCGGCAATTTTGCGGGTCCAAATCGGCAGCAAAGTGGTAATGGGACGGGATTGCAACACCCACAAGCGATCGCCATCGTAGGTCCATTCGATATCCTGGGGAATGCCGTGGTATTGCTGTTCGATGTGACGCGCCAGAAACGCCACCTGTTGAATGAGTCTTGGCGAAGCTTCTTGACTTTCTCCTTCAACCGGTAAATCCACATCTTCCGGCAATACCCAACTGCGATCGTCCACCAATTCGTTGGGAACGGAGGCACGAAATCGCTGCGGCGTGGTTTGACCGGAAACCACCTGCGACGGCGAACCAGCTAACGCTTCGATGAGAACGCTATCCCCTTGACGCAACAGCGGATCGCGGCTAAAGGCCACCCCAGAAAAGACCCCTTGAATTTGCTCTTGAACCAAAACCGCCATGGCATCGGTCCGCAACTGCTGCGACTGGCGGTAACCAACGGCGTGGGGACGTTCGGCTGAAGACCGACAGGTGGAAATGGCACTGGCGAGGGATTCTCTAGAGGTTACGTTTAAAACCGTTTCGTACTGTCCGGCAGCGGAAGCTCGTTGCGAATCTTCTTCAATAGCTGAAGAACGGACGGCCAGAGGCTTTTCCTCAGAAGGAGACAGGAACTTTAACAGCGGTACCGGGTCGTCGCCGGGAGGCAGAACCCAACCCGAGGGAACTGGATATCCCCAACGCTTTAGCTGGGAGAGGGTAGCCGCTTTGCCACCAGCTTGGTCTACTTCCAAAGAACGGTCTAAGGACATGATGGCGCGATCGCCTCGAAAGAAGCGAAATAATTTGCGGTTTTCCGGGGTGGTGTTCTCAGCAGGCAAATCCAAATCGTCTTCCAATTGTCGGTAAATCCAAGCCAGCAAACTACTTAACGCCATCGCGGCGAAAACGCGATGGTCCCGCGGATTGTGCATCAATCCCATCATAAGGGGAAACAGCACCAATACAGCAATTTTTCCCCGCTGGCGTTCCCGAAAAATGGTGAAGCTAATCCCACCAATCAGAAACACCAAACCGGCTACAATCGGGTCGTGAACCACAACCCCCCACACCACATTGGTGGTACCGGCTCCTTTGCCAAACCAGTAACGTCCGGCAACCAAAGCCATTAACGCCACCAGTTCCCACACCGGCGTGGTGGGAAAGAGCGATCGCGCCAGCCAGACAGCGGCAATGCCTTTGAAAGCTTCCGAAAGCACCGCCAACACGCCTACCAGCGTTCCTCCGTGGTAAAAAGCCGCTTGAACGCCAACATTTCCAGTTCCCAATTGCTGGAGTTTTTTGCCAGTGAGTGCGTAGGTAATCCAGGCAATCAGCGGCAAACCACCCAGCAGGGGACAAACGATTAAAACAATCGGCGCGTAGTATAGTTCCAACGTTACGATCCTACCCGAGCAGCCGGCGAATAGTTTTGCTACGAGTTTATCCTAGCAAAAGGTGGAGAGGGATATGGGAGCATGAGACCATGGGAGTATGGGAGAAAATCATTCATTTTATTGTACTTTTTTATTTCCCCTATCTCCCCCATTCCCAATTTCTAAATTAGGATGAACCTATGGTGCATACATTACCGGTTGGAGAATTATATTTACAACAACAGGGAAGCGGATTTCCGGTGCTTTGCTTGCACGGACATCCTGGTTCTGCTAGTGCGATGTCTGTGTTTACCCATCATTTATCCCAACGGTTTTGGACCTTGGCACCGGATTTGCGTGGTTACGGTCGCAGCCGTCAGGATGCATCCTTTTCTATGTCCGACCATTTGCGGGATTTGACCGCATTGCTCGATCGCTTGGCGATCGAACGATGCGTGGTGCTGGGATGGTCCTTGGGAGGGATTTTGGCCTTGGAGTTGGCGTGGCAATGTCCGGAACGTATTGGCGGGTTGATTTTGGTAGCAACGGCGGCCAAACCCCGCAGCAACCATCCGCCGGTTACTTGGCAGGATTTGCTGTATACGGGTCTGGCTGCGGCTAGCAATTGGCTGCAGCCGGGAAAACGCTGGCATCGAGAACTTTTGGGAAAGCGATCGCTTTATCGGTATCTTTTGCAACAGCATACAGAACTAAGTTACCGCTATTTGGCTCGCTGGGGAATTTCGGCGTATTTGCAAACATCGGCGGCAGCGCGCCAAGCACTCTCAGCCGCTTTACACTCGGGATACGATCGCTTGGCAGACCTATCCCAAATTCAATGTCCGGCTTTGGTTTTAGCTGGCGAATGCGATCGCCATATTACCGCTGCTTCCAGCTACGAAACCGCACAAAAACTGCCAGGCAGTTCCTGGCAATGCTACCCTGAGACAGCACATTTATTTCCTTGGGAAATTCCCCAGCAAGTCCTCACAGACATTGACGTTTGGTTCGATGTCTATCAAGGTGAATTGGTATCGTAAGAACCCTCTTGCGGGAGATCCAGTAGGTGGCGGCGTTCTAGCCAGCGGTGGAAAACTGCGGATCCCCCGCTTGGCTAGGGAACTCGGTTTCTTCCTCCTGCAAAACCGTTACTTTCTGCGGTTGGCAGCGTTTCATTTGTAGCGAGGCAATGCTGGCACCTTCATTTTTTAAATCTTCGATGTAGCCGGCGTGCATTTGTTCGGCATCCCTACGGGTTAAAAAAGGACCAAAATAATAAATGCACCTGGGATTTTCCGTTTGAATTTCTACCCACCAGGCTTGTCCAAAAAAGTTGAGCAGGCTAATCAATACTTCCTTCATAATCAAGAACCTCCGAGAGAACGGAAACCGCATTTACAAGTAGATCGAAGTGCGGTGTGAAGACAAACAGTCAAAGGAACACCAGTTTGTCGGTGGTTCGCCATTGGCAAAAAGAATTTCCCAAATATCCCTCAGGTCTGGGAATCAAACGGGAATTGGTTGGCAAACAGCCATGGATAGGAACGGATAACCTGTGACAGCCGGTCCTTATAAGTCCTTATTTACTGGCGTTTTCTAATTTTCTACGCCAAATTCTACAAGATGGCAATTGCGATCGCCACTTGGATCGAGGTCCGGTTATATAGGTATCAATGGCTGTCAGTTCTTAGGCGTCCTATCTCCACATCACTATAATCGATCCCCAAAATGTTGGCGATAAATTTCATAAAGAGCAATTCCGGTAGCCACGGATACATTCAAACTCTGGGTTTTTCCAGACAAAGGGATGGAAACTAGAGTATCGCAGCGTTTCTGGGTCAGCGAACTGATGCCGCTGCCTTCCGATCCCACCACCAAAACCGTAGGTTCGGTAAACCGTACTTCATGGATGGGGACACTTCCTATCACTGCCGTGCCGTAAATCCAAAATCCTTCCTCTTTTAACCAGTCTAAAGCGCGATTTAAATTGACCACCCGAGCAATGGCTAAATTTTCTAACGCGCCTGCTGCTACTTTGGCTACTGTGGCACAAACTGATGCCGACCGCCGTTGGGGAATGATGACTCCTTGGGTTCGGAAAGCTTCCGCTGTCCGCGCGATCGCACCTAGATTGTGGGGATCGGTAACGCCATCAGCAGCAACCAACACGGGAAAATCAGTAGCGGCTTTGGCGGCAGCGACTAACTCTTCCAAATCTTGGTATTGATAGGCTGCCATTTGCGCGACAATTCCCTGATGGTTGCCTCCCTGGCTGAGGCGATGCAGGTGTTGGGGATCGGTTTTTTGGATAACAGTTCCCTGCTGTTTGGCTTGCTGCAACAGGGGTTGAAAGCGACTGTCTTTTTGTAAGGATGCGACTAGCCAAATCCGATCGAGGGGTCTTCCCTGTTCCAAACAAGATAAGACGCTATGGCGTCCAAATACAATATCTGTTGAAGATGCTACTGTTTCTGTAGCTTTTTGATGGGATTTTGCGGAGTTTTTGGCTTTGGATTTGGGTTTAGAACGATGACGGGGAGAAGCAGCCATAAGAAATTACCAAAATTGCCAAGAAGCTTTCTGTTTTCCCGACGGCGAAGCGAAGGGCCCTACTTCGATAGGGTAGTCGCCAAATTTATAATTATAGCGCAATTGAGATCTCCGATGCTACGACGGTTTTTCAAGATTTTTTCCAGATGGGAAAGTCCCTAGCTTGAGAAGGGAATAAAAAGTCATCGCTTGGGGATTGATTCTATTTATACAAGTAAATTTGAAAGCCAAACTCCATACAAATTTAACTAGAAAAATTAAAAGTTGCTTGGAAACAATCAAAAACCATGTTTGGCTACACAAAAGTTAAGCCAATCTAACAATCTATCTTATAAAGAAATTTTTATCTGATTTTTATAGAAACACTCCCTACCATATATCCATTTTTGGCAGATATTTTGCCTTCTAGCCCAGGGAAAAGAGGTATAGAACTTCACAAATATTGGGTAAAGAGAAAGTTAAGGTCTGTAGGGGAAAACTTGTGGTAGATTGGTAGGCGATCGCCAACCACCCCAAGGCCATTCAATCCCATCCAGACGGGAAAATGGAATTTCATGCAAACGATGGCAAACCAACTGTTCGCGATCGATCGCAGTTGCCTGCGATGAAAGGCTGGCAATTCTCGTGGGAAGGTTAGTCCCCATCCAGATACAGCGACCACATACCAAGCAATTGCGGATATTCGCCATGGCTGTTGGTTTCGATGAAGATGGATTTGACTGGTGTATCCGTTGGTTCTGGTGTGGCGGATTGGCTTGGCATAGGCAAGGTTGGCTTTGGCAGAATGGGTCGTATCGGGAACATTGGCAATACTGTTTGTCTCAATGGTGGCATGGGTGTAGCAATCGGAAAAGCGATTCTATGGCTATACAAAAGAAGGGAAATCCCCTCTCTTGTTCCCAAACCATCGACCTCAAGTATCTAGTTTTCCCCAATTGGTTGGTTCCCCTTGCTATGTGGGAATATCTAAAGGTAAAGCCTCTTTAGAATCGAGGAAGTAGCAGGCTCTGAGCCTAACCATTATTACCAGTGCTTCGGAGATATTTGTTTATGAGTAAAGCAACCACAGAAGCCAGCAATCCAGAGCTTCCGGAGGTGAACGAAACATCCAGTGTCGTTTTAATTGTAGACGACAATCCTGCCAATTTAGGCGTTCTTTCAGATTTTTTAGACGAAGCTGGATTTGAGGTGTTGGTGGCACAGGACGGGGAAAGTGCGATCGCGAAGGTGGAGTATGCCAGCCCCGATATCATTTTACTGGATATCATGATGCCGGGGATTGATGGCTTTGAAACCTGCCGCCGCCTGAAAGCCAATACCGATACTCAAGATATTCCGATTGTTTTTATGAGTGCCTTGGCGGATACGCCGGATAAAGTAAAAGGGTTGTCCATCGGTGCTGTTGACTATATTACCAAACCTTTCCAACAAGAAGAAGTACTGGCGCGGGTAAGGCTACATTTAAAGCTGCGGTTTCTCACCAAACAACTGGCGGCACAAAACGAACTCTTAGAACAACGGGTGCAAGAACGCACGGCAGACTTAAACAAAGCCTTAGACGAGTTAAAAAAAGCGCAAGTTAAACTTATCCAAAGCGAGAAAATGTCCAGTTTGGGACAGCTGGTGGCGGGGGTGGCCCACGAAATTAACAATCCGGTTAATTTTATTTATGGCAATTTGGTCCACGCGAAAGATTATACGGACGATATTGTGGAAATTTTACAGCTGTATCGCGATCGCTACGCCGATAACGACCCGGAAATTGCCGAAAAAATCGAAGATTACGACCTGGATTTTCTGGTAACCGACTTACCCAAACTTTTACAATCCATGCAAGTGGGTGCCGATCGCATTCGTTCCATTGTTTTGAGTTTGCGGAATTTCTCCCGCATGGACGAAGCGGAACTAAAATATGTAAACATTCACGAAGGCATCGACAGTACGTTAATGATTCTACACAACCGCATCAAAACCAAACACGACCGACCGGGGGTGGAAATTCGCAAGGAATACGGGGAACTTCCCCAAATAGAATGCTACGCCGGTCAGCTCAATCAAGTTTTTATGAACCTGATAACCAACGCTTTGGATGCGGTGGACGAACGTAACAAACAGCTTTCCCCAGAGGAAGTGAAAGAATATCCCGGTTACGTGAGCATTCGTAGCTGGAGTTCCGAAGAACGCGATCGCATTTTTGTGGAAGTTTCTGACAACGGTCTGGGAATTTCTGAAGAAACCCGCCAAAAAATCTTTGAACCCTTCTACACCACCAAACCAGTAGGGAAAGGAACTGGCATGGGACTAGCAATTTGCTATTCCATTGTCGTAGATAAACACAGCGGTCAGATTAGCTGCCACTCCCAACCAAACCAAGGGTCTACCTTCTTGGTGGAAGTTCCGGTGCGCCAATCCCATCACGACACTTAACGGTTATCTGCAGGTGATTCTATAGGCGGAAAATCAAGTTGGGAAAGCAGTTGCTGCAGCCGCTGGCGGTCTTGTAAGTAGAGGTAGCCAATTAACGTTTCCAGGCTGCTGGCTTGTTGGTAAATTTTGCGGTTGAGGCGTCGCGGTTTTCCCGTGGCGGCGTTGCGACCCCGACGTATAATTTCCAATTCCCCTTCGTTGAGAAAAGGTTGTAGAATTTCTAAATAACGAGCTTGGGTTTCCGCGCGTACCTGGGTAACCACTTGTTGGTGATATAGTTGTTGCTGTTTGGGGGGGAACAGATATAGCGAACGGACGTAGAGTTCGTACACTGCATCGCCAAGATACGCCAAAGCAGCCGGGGAAAGCTGCTGGATCTGTTCCGGCTTGATATGGCTGTCGAAAAAATGCTCCCTATCGGAAGTAGCAGTCCCATCGTAGGTGGGGAAATCTTGAGACATAGAAGCAATATCGGAGAATCGAACAATTTGCGATCGTTTTTTGACAACGACCGCAGCGATCGCGACTACAATCTATCCGAACCAAAAAACAAGCTACCCAGAATCGCTTCTGGATAGCCAACCAGCTATTCAAACCCAGAATCACTGCTGTTCCAGGTTCTTCAAAGCATCTTCTACGGAAGATTGCAACGAGAGGAAGTTTTCCAAACGCACCAACTTAACAGTTTGGGTTACCCGTGCGTTGCTAACGATTTGTACGGTACCGCCGGCATCTTGTGCCTTTTTGACCGTTTGCACAAGTGCACCTAATCCAGAACTATCTACAAAATCAATTTTCGATAAATCTAAGATTATATTCACAGGTTTATCCTGAATGCATTTTTCCATGACCTTTTGGAAGGTTGGTTCGGAAAAAGCATCCAACAAACCCGTGAGGCGGATAATTTGACAGTTTTCCCTGACATCGCGAGTTCCTCGTAAGCTCACAGTCAGGTTCAGCGGATCGGGAATAGCCACCTCCTAGCTTGACTGTCCACAAAGCAGATAGTTAAGTATACCAAATTTTGGCGATCTTGTCTAGAGTCCCCGGTACCAGGGCAGCCCTTTGGGACCCAGTTCGCCATTGGCCAATATTGCTACTAGTTTACTGCAAATTGATACCACTGACAGCAAGCGATCGCCTTCACCCTAACTTGGCAGTTTTTTCCTGGCGATTTTGCCGCATAGCAGCGATAAACTGCTCGAACAAATAATCGGCATCGTGGGGACCGGGACTTGCCTCTGGGTGGTACTGTACCGAAAACATGGGAAGAGACTTGTGCCGCATCCCCGCCACCGTGCGATCGTTAAGATTTAAATGGGTAATTTCTACATCCGCACCCAAAGAATCGGCACTGAGTGCAAACCCGTGGTTTTGGCTGGTAATTTCCACCCGATGTTCCAACCCAGCCGGCTGGTTCAACCCCCGGTGACCGAACTTCAGCTTAAACGTTTCGCCGCCGAGGGAAAGTCCCAAAATCTGATGTCCCAAACAAATCCCAAACATGGGTTTTTGGGTATTGAGCAATTCCTTCGCCGTGGTAATGCCTTCCGAAACCGCCGCCGGGTCGCCAGGTCCGTTAGACAAGAAAATGCCATCGGGGTCGTACTGGAGAATCTCCTCAGCCGAAGCATTGGCAGGCACCACAACCACCCGACAGCCGTAGCTAGCCAGCCGTCGCAGGATATTGCGTTTCACCCCAAAATCAATCGCCACTACCGTCAGGGGTCGTTCCCCATCGCTTTCCGTTTGCGGCGGAGGTCGAAACTCCCAAACCGATTGGGTGGGTTCCGACCATTCGTAGGTATCCTGGGTGGTTACCTGGGGAACCAAATTCAAACCGACCATTTCCGGTGCCGATTGCAATTCCACCAGCAGTTCGTTGGCATTGAGAATTTCTGTAGAAACCGCACCATTCATGGCCCCAACCGTACGAATCTTGCGGGTAATGGCGCGAGTATCCACCCCATAAATACCAACCACATGCTGCTGTTGCAAATAGTCCGGCAGCGATTGGGTAGACCGCCAGTTGCTGGGTCGGCGACAGATATTGCGCGCCACCGCAGCTTTCACCTGTACCCGCGAGGATTCTTCGTCATCGGGATTGACACCAGTATTCCCCAATTCCGGATAGGTAAACGTAACAATTTGTCCGCAGTAACTGGGATCGGTTAAAACTTCTTGATAGCCAGTCATTCCCGTGTTAAAAACGACCTCTCCCAGTGCCGTTCCTTTGGCACCAAACGACCAACCCCGGTATACCGATCCGTCTGCGAGCACCAAAATCGCTGGTTGTGCTTCCAAAATGGGCATAATAAACTACGAAGCTCGTTTGCTGTTATGTTGCTGTTATCACGAGATTATACCTATGAAGTCCTTTCTAAGTGCATTAATTTTTACCACAGGAACATTTTTTCTCATCCCCGGTGCCACTTCCCAGGAACAGCCTGGTTGCTTCATGGTTTCCCCCAATGGTGAAATTGTTGACCTGAATAATGTCTGTCAGGGTCAACAAGTCGAACTAGAAGCTTCGCCAAATAGCAGCAGCAACCAAAACGCGCAATCGGGGGTCTATGAAATTCCCATCCAACGTCGCAAAGGCAGGGTTCCGGTTGTGGAGGTTACCTTCAATGGGAACCAAACCTTTGAAATGCTTTTTGATACTGGTGCCAGTGGTATTTTAATTAGCGAACAGGTGGCGCAGGAGTTGGGTGTCGAACCGGAAGGTACGGCAATTGTGGAAACGGCCAGCGACCGAGAAGCGGAATTTCAAACCGGTCGTGTAGACTCTGTAGAAGCCGGTGGTTTAAAACGGGAAAATATCCGCGTCGCTATTGGCAATCGCATTGATTTGGGGTTGTTAGGACAAAGCTTTTTTGGCGATTTTGACGTAACCATCCGGGAGGATGTGGTGGTTTTGCGCGAACGTGACTAAAAAAAAGACCTCATTTTAGATAGTTTACCAGCTCTTCTAATTTCGACCAAGCCGTACCAGCAGATAGGATGTCCTTAGCCACAGTAATTCCTTGAATATGGTCTCCCATGGGTACGGCTTCTCCTACTTGTAACGCCAGGGAAGCATTTAACGCCACCACATCCATTTGTGCGGCGGTGCCTTTTCCTTGCAAAACTTGCCGCAAAATATCGGCGTTTTCTTGTAAATTGCCACCCCGCAAAGCATCTAAGCCAACTGGCAACAGTCCAAAGGCTTGCGGGGTCAATGTCGTTAATTCTACTTCCCCTTGGGATAAAATGGCCAAATCGGTAATGTATCCCAAACCGGCTTCGTCCAATCCTTCCCGACCGTGTAAAACAATGGCACTTCTGGTCTGTAACAAATTTAATGCTTGTGCCAAGGTTTCCACCAACTGGCTGTCAAAGACTCCTAAAACTTGACTGGTGGGTCGTAGGGGATTGACCAAAGGTCCGAGTAAATTAAAGACCGTACGCACTTTCAAGGTTTTGCGAATGGGTGCCACGGCTTTCATGGCTGGGTGCCATCCCGGTGCAAATAAAAAGGTGATGCCTACAGCATCCAAGGCTTCGTAAACCCGGTCGGGATTGGCACTCAGATGCACTCCCAAGGTTTCCAAGACATCCGCCGAACCCACTTTGCTGGAGGCGGAACGATTGCCGTGTTTGGCAACTTTGACGCCAGCGGCTGCCGCTACAAAGGCAACGGCGGTGGAAATATTGAAGGTGGAAGCACCATCGCCGCCAGTGCCGCAGGTGTCGATGACAGGTTCATCATAAGAACGGTTTGGCGTTTGTAAAGATTGCGCTTGCAATACTTGGGCCATTCCTGCTAGTTCCGTGGCAGAAACGCCTTTGGCTTGCAATGCGGCTAGGATGGCACCAGAAAGCATGGGAGGAACGCTTTCGTTTAGCCATCCTTGCATGAGTTCGGCGGCTTGGCTGCTGGTGAGGGATTGTTGGTCCAGCAGTTGCTGTAGTAAAGTTGTCCAGTTAACGGTTGGCGATACGGTAGACTCGGTCATTCGTGTTCAATTTCGGCGCACTTTGGTTTATCGTACTACTTGTTGGGGGGTTTGGCAGCAAGCGATCGCGTCAAATCTTCCTATGGGAGAACTAGGGAAAAATTTAATTATCAATCCTGTTATAACAATCTAGTTCCAATTTTTACAGACAATATGTTTGCCAACCAAGATACAGATACGCCGAACAATCAAAATATCATTGCCGAATTTTTTCCGATTAACAGAGATAAAATTCCGCCTCTATACGCTTATAAAATCCAAGTCAACGGTAGCGATAGTTACCGCAAAGTTGGCGCTCAGCTCTCCTATCGTTTGAGAACGGTTTTTGCTGCCAACAACCAGGATGCATGGTTTTGGTCGCGAGGTTTTTTAATTTCCACCCAACAAAAAAGTCAAACGGAACTCAACGAAGCTTTGAACCAAATTTGGGAACAACATCCCCAGGATTTTTACCATTTACATGCGATTTTTCCCGATCCTACTTGGCAACCCCATCCCCAAGCGATCGCAGATTACGTCAATCGTACTTTGCTTCAAGATAAAAGAAAACCCTTCAACCAAAAAATCCAACAAATTTTAAAATCCTATAGTCACACGATTCAAAATCTAACCGTAAGACGCAATTGGTCAACGCGCGGTTGGGATATTTGGGGAGAACCTGCAATTTCCATTTCCATTACGTCTGAGTTGCTGTACAGTATAGATTTTTACAACTTTGCGAACAGGCAGAATCATATTGAAGAACTGATTGGCTTGTGGGTTTTGGTAAAAGCTCAAGATTTTAAAGGAAAAATCGTACAAATTGTGGGTCAGCTGAAAGAACATCGAGAACGCTTGCTGGCACTTACCAAAAATCCAGCCACCAAAGAAAAGATTCAAAACGCACCAGATGAAGAATGGTTGGTAAAAATTGAAGCCAATCGCAGAAAATACGACTATCTCATTTCCGCTTTGCAACCCATCGTCACAATGAATACTTTAAAAATATTCAATCTAAACGCCGAGAAAGTTGTGAACGATCTGCGGTTATCTCCCGAACAACGCTACAGTATTGTAGATAAAATTGTGCAGGTTTTGCATAAACACTTGTACAGTTCTCAATACCAAGACCAAAAGAAATATTTTACATCGGCTTCTGAAATTGCCAGTTCTAGCAGGCTCAAATTTGGGAATAATCAAATCGTGGCAGCCAATAATGGCAAATCCCTATTGCAAAGCCTGCAAAAATTTGGCGTTTACAAAAAAAGATCGGATTTTCAAAGCAAACAAATTAAAGTCTTTGTTTTGGATTGCCGTCCGCAGAGTAATAAAACTAATTTCAGTCAAAATATTAAAGATATATTCCACAAAATAGGATTTGATATTGGTTTTAAAATTAGCAAAACCACCATTCAGAATTTTTCCCGAGTAGAACTAGAAAAAGCCGTACGCGATGCACAAGCCAAAAATCCCCATTTATTGCTATGTATTTTACCAGATCGTCTTGGCAATCAGGAAGAACCTTACGAACTATTGAAATCGATTACCATCAACAACGACTTACCCAGCCAGTGTATTTACGAATCGACCCTTAAAAATCAATATGCTTTGGGAAATATGGTATTGGGAATTTTAGGAAAAACGGGAAACATCCCCTTTGTTTTAGCAGACCCCTTGCCATTCACCGATTTTATTGTGGGATTGGATGTAGCGAGGGAAAAGAAAAAAGATTTGCCTGGTTCCATCAATACCACAGCTATTGCCAGAATTTACTGCAATGATGGCGATTTGGTGAAATATACCATCAACGATACGGCCATTGAAGGGGAAACGATTCCCGATAAAGTTTTGGAAGCCTTGTTTCCCTACCATCATTTTGCTGGCAAACACGTCGTTATTCACCGGGATGGGTTATTTCGTGGCAACGAAAAAGCCGCTTTGCAGCAACGAGCCGTACAATTAGGTGCTACTTTTTATTTAGTGGAGATAATTAAAAACGATGCGCCTCGATTGTACTGTCAAAGCGAGAAACACAAAAGCGATGAAAATCCCCATGGCATCATTCAGCCTGCCAAAGGAACTATTTTTAAAATTAGCGAGACGGAAGCATTTTTGGTTTCGTCGCTGCCGCCTTTTCAAAATTCCACGCCGCAACCTTTGCATCTTCGTAGCGATACATCATTAGGAATTGACAAGGCGATAAAATCGGTATTGGCACTAACGCTTTTGCACTACGGTTCCCTCAGACCGCCAAGATTGCCGGTTTCTATCCATTACAGCGATAAAATTGGCTATTTAGCCTTGAGAGGTATAAGACCCAACAATTCCCAAGGTCAGATTCCCTTTTGGTTGTGACCGCGAAAGTGGTACAGTATCAAGGCGCGATCGCGTCATACCATTGTATTGGTTTGCCGTTCGCGTGGGGGATTCCCAAAGCATCAAATGCTGTTGCTGGTATAAATTTTATTTTCCCAAACTATATAAATAGTCAAGAGCCAAAACAACCATCCATGCGAACTCCCAAAAAAGTAGAACGAGTGCGGGGTGTTAGCGATGTTCTCTGGGACACCTGCCATGCCGACCAAAAAATCCAAACCATCCTGCAAAATAGCTTTGAATCCTTTGGCTATCGTCCCATTGACGTTCCCATTATCGAACATACGGAGCTATATTTGCGCAAATCTGGCGAGGATTTAATTGCGCGTACCTACGATTTTACCCACCACAACCGCCGCCTGTGTTTGCGGCCGGAACTGACGGCTTCCATTGCGCGTGCCTATATCGATAACCTGCAGGCAGAACCGCTGCCGGTACGATTGTACTACCAAGGTCCGGCGTTTCGCTACGAGAAGCCGCAACGGGGGCGATCGCGCCAGTTCAACCAAATGGGAATCGAACTCATTGGCGCTGCTGGTGTAATGGCGGATGCGGAATCCATTGCGCTGGCTTGCAAGGGATTGGAACAACTCGGTCTCAAAAATTACTACCTGGCCTTGGGAAACAATCAAGTTCTGGGAACGTTTTTGGAACGTCTCCAGCTAGAAAATCGCCTGTGTAGTTTCCTCATGGCTAGCATGGAAACCCTACGCAAAGAAGGAAAACACCAGGTCATCCAACGTTTGCAAGAAATTTACCCCGATTTTGAACCGTACACCGAAGAAGACCCCACCGCTTCCAATCCCGAGGGAACCCAAAAACTGGTGCGCCTGTTCCAACAAATGGGCGATCGCGAAGCCAAATCCGCTATCCTAGAACTAATCGAGAGCATGAACATCCGTCTCGACCGCACCCGCGACCCGGATGAAATTGCCGACCGATTGCTCGCCAAAATCCGCCGCCAAGACCAAAGTCCCATGTTAAACCATGCTTTGGACTTCATGCAGGAATTGAGCCAGTTGCGGGGAACCCCCGAAGAAGTCTTTCCCGCCGCCGAAAAACTGCTTGCTTCCCACCACATCGAAAGTTCGGCACTCAACCACCTGCGGGAGTTAATTACGGCTCTCGATGCCTACCATATCGACAAAAGCCGCATTTACGTGGACTTTGGCATGAGTCGCGGTTTGCAATACTACACCAGCACCGTCTTTGAAATTCACTACGACACCGGCAAGGAAACCCGCCAGTTGTGCGGTGGCGGTCGATACGACGAACTAATTGCCACCCTCGGTTCTCGCAAAAGCATCCCTGCCACTGGCTTTTCCTACGGCATCGAACGATTGCGTTGGGCCAGCGAACAAGAAGGATTGCTGGAAAAAACGTCGCGACCTGCCGATATTTTAATGATTCCCGTCAGCGAAGGGGAAAACAGCTATGCCATTGAAGTGGCGGAGAAACTGCGCCAGTACCAACTGCGCGTGCAAATGGCCATTCGCGGCAAGCAACTGTCGAGCAACTTCCAATATGCTGACAGAACCAACATTCCCTTTGCTGTGGTTGTCGGTTCGGAAGAAAAAACCCAAAATTTAGTCAGGGTTAAACATTTGGCTTCCGGACAGCAGCAGCAATTTTCCATTCCCGAAGCTGTTGAATATATCCAATCGGTGCAGCAGTCCCCCTCTTAACGAAGATACTCCTAATTGAGCGAAGGATACGAGTCATGCAATCGTCTTTGAGACTAGCCATTCCCAGCAAAGGTGCCTTAGATTCCGACACCAGAGCCTTTTTAGCCGCCTCGGGGTTAAAAGTATCCCGACCCAACGAACGCCAGTACGTCGGCAGCATCCCTTCCGTACCCCATATTTCGGTTTTGTTCCAACGCGCTCCCGATATTTTTACCAAAGTGCGCGAAGGTAGCGCCGATTTGGGAATTACCGGCTACGATGTGGTGCGGGAAATGGGGGTAGACCACGACGATGTGATTACCATCCGCGAGCGTTTGGGATACGGAAAATGCCAGTTGGTGCTGGCGGTTCCCGATAGCTGGTTGGATGTGAACTCCATCGAAGACCTGGCGGACCTAACTTTGTCGTTCAAGGAAAAAGGTCGGGAGTTGCGCATTGCGACCAAATATCCCAATCTCACCCGCCAGTGGTTGTATCAAAAACGGGTGATTTACTTTTCCCTGGTGGAAGCTCACGGTGCCATGGAAGCCGCTCCCAGTATGGGATACGCCGATGCGATCGCGGATGTGACCTCCACCGGCACCACCTTACGGGAAAATCGCCTCAAACCCATTTCCGGCGGCACCATGCTCGACTCGCAAGCTTGTCTGATTGGCAACAAACGATTGCTGGCTCGCGACCCCGAAAAGCTCAACACCACCAAGTTGATGTTGGAGTTAATCGAAGCGCAAATGGAGGCGAAAAAATATATCTCCATCAGCGCCAACGTGCAAGGCAACTCCGACGATGAAGTAGGCAAATCCCTGATGCAAAATCAGGAACTAGCTGGTGTGGCTGGTTTGCGCGGACCGACGGTGTCTAAAGTATATTCTGGCAGTGGCGAAAATAACTGGTATGCCGTCACCATTGTTGTGGAAGAAAAACGGCTCATGGATGCCGTAAAACACTTACGCAATGCTGGCGGTCAGGATATTACTGTTTTCTCTCCCAAGTATGTATTCCGCGAGAAGTCGCAAAATTACTTGGAATTCCTAGAAAAATTGGACCTAGATGGGAAATTTGAGGAAATTGCCAGAGCTTAATTGCTTGTATAACGCGACATATCCAACATAAAAATCATAAATTCCTTGGGTGGGCATTGCCCACCTTACAACAAAGTTGCTGGATGATAAGTGCCAAGAAATTGCTAGAGCTTAATTGCTTTGATGGCGATAAATTTCCAACATGAAAATCAGAAATTCCGTAAGGTGGGCATTGCCCACCCTACAAAAACTGGAGCTAAATGGGAAATTGCAATGCAAGATTCCCCGCACAAAAATCAGAAATTCCGTGGGTGAGCAATAATGCCCACCCGACAAAAACGGCAATTTAGACTTTGACTTCTTCTTCCGATTCTGGCGCTGTTTCTAGAAACTCAGCGGTTTCCGTAGGCTGCTGGAACACTGCATACAAGGCCCGAACCGTAAAGATAGCCATTGCCGCAGCGCCGATAGCGAACATGATATCCCCAGGCATGCGCAACCAAACCATAGTTTCTATCCATGGAGAATGGGTGACCTCAGCACTGCGTGCAAACCAAGTGCCGTGGTTGACCGACTGCACCAATTGGTAAAAGCCGTTGGGAATCATGGACAGTACCAACATCAACACCAAGCCGCCGTTAATCGACCAGAACGAGAAACGCAGCAGTTTTTCGTTCCAGGCACGGTCGGGTACGATTTCCCGCAATACGAACAGCATTAGTGCCAACGCCAGACAACCGTAGACCCCAAACAAAGCCGAGTGTGCGTGAATGGGGGTGGTGTTCAAGCCTTGGGAATAGTACAAGACAATCGGCGGATTGATTAAGAAACCGAAGATGCCAGCACCCACCAAGTTCCAGAAGCAGGTCGCCAGGAAGAAACGCAGCGGCCAGCGATAGAATCCTTCTGCTTGCCGGGACAAACGCAGGGTTTTCACAATTTCAAAGCCAATTAAGGTTAGGGGAACCACTTCCAACGCCGAGAAAACCGAGCCAATGGCGGCAATAAAGGCTGGCGTTCCTGCGAAATAGAGGTGGTGCAGGGTACCGATAACGCCGCTTCCCAAATAGAGAATGGTGGTGAGGTAGGTGGCGCGTAGAGCGGAAGATTTTTTCAAGAAACCAATTTGACTGCACAAATAAGCGATCGCAACGGTAGCAAAGACTTCAAAAAAGCCTTCTACCCACAAATGCACCACCCACCAACGCCAATACTCAGCAACGCTCAGCGGCGTTTCGTTGGTGTACATCAATCCTGCGGCGTAAAACACGGGAATGGTAATGGAACTGTACAGGAAGAAATGGTTTAACCCAGTGCGGCTGCCTTCCCGTTTCAGAGCTGGGGTAAGCGCGCGGACCATCAACCACAGCCACAGGACCATGCCAGCAATGAGCAACAATTGCCAAACGCGACCCAGTTCTACGTATTCATATCCCTGGTGTCCGAACAAAAAGCTCATGTCGCTGCCGAACATGCCGTGAACGCCTCCCAAAGAACCAATCATGGAGCCGACCACGACCACAGTCAAAGCCACCAGTAAGCCACTGGTTCCCCAAACTTGTTTTTTGGGTTCCCGTTTGCTAAAGCGAGGACCAAAATACAGACCCGCTGCCAGCCAGCAGGTGGCAATCCAAAAGACAGCTAGCTGCAAGTGCCAGGTACGGGAAGCGGCATACGGCAAGAAGCGGTCTAAGGGAACGCCGTAAAAGCCATCGCCTTCCACGGCATAGTGTGCCGTTACCATTCCCATGCCAATCTGTATTAAGAATAGCGCGATCGCGACTCCGAAAAACAAACTGGTAGCTTTCTGGGAAGGCGTTGCCAACCGGATGGCAGGACGTTCCGCCACTGGCTGCACTTCGTCCCCTTCTTGAACCAAATACAGGAACAAAAATCCGCCAATGGAACCAATTAGAACGATAACCGAAACAATGGACCAAATAACGAACTGACCCGGCGCTTCGTTGCCAATGAGTTCGTCGTGAGGCCAGTTCGCCGTGTAAGAAAAAGGCGCTCCCGGCCGGTTGGCAGAAGCGGCCCAAGCGGTCCAAGTAAAGAAAGCCGTCACATTGCGAATCTGGTCGCGATTGCTAAACCAATCCCTGGGAATGGCATAGTCAGCAGAACCGTTGGCAAGCAGTTCTTGATAGTCACGAAAAACTTGTTTCAACCCTTGCGCTTGCGAGTTGGTCAGCAGTAGGTTTTCCGTGTCCTCGTCGTAACGATTGGCTTTGAACTGCTCTCGCACCCGGGTTTGCAAGCTGGCTCGTTCGGCGGCTGGCAAGGATTCCAGGTCTTCTTGGGTGAACTGGGGGTCGTTTTGATACAACACGCCAGCGGTTGCCAGTCCCCAGCGATGCAAGACATCAGCAGTCCAATCGGGAGCCACGTAGCTGCCGTGTCCCCAAATACTGCCGATGTGCTGTCCGCCGCGTCCGAGATAGGTTTTTTGACCTTGTTGGATTTGCTCGCCGCTGAGGATGGTTTCTTCTGCCGGAGATTGAATGCTGGCAGGGATGGGAGGTGCGTTTTTCCAAATGGCCGCGCCTGCGGTTAGCAGGACGGTAAAGGTAACGATACAAACAAAAACCAACCAAGCGGGTAAGCTCAATCCTTGGCGTTTTGGCTCTGCTGTGGCGGTGATACTTGTGGAATTTGCCATGGGTCAATGCCAAAATTTACACAACAGATATATTCAAGTTAGAAAATTTAAACGGTTTCTAGTTGCTGTTTTTGGTCCTGTTCCCGCGCATCTGCCGAAAGAACGGCGCACAAAATCGCGATCGCGCGTTGCCATTCCCAGCGCACTCGGTCGTCGTCTACCGCATCAAATAGACCAACCAGTCGGGGAATCGCCTGTTCTAGGGATGGCGGTGGCACGGGACGGTGCAGTTCCACCAAATGTTGGATGCTTTCTTGATTTTTGAGAAACTGGGTGACCCAGGTGGTGGTATGGTTGGGACTATCTGGCACGCGCTGAATCCCCAACTCATTTTGCAACCAGTCATAAAAAGCTGGTAGTTTGTCCACCATCACTTCTTTGGCCGTTGGCAAAGTTTCTTTCAACAAAGCCGTATCCAAATTGTTGAGTTGTCGTTGAAATTCTGGGTCTTGGGTAAGATTTTCCACTCCCAATCGCAGCATGCTTTCTACAATGGGATAAGGTAGATTGAGATATTTCGTAAACGTTTCTACAGTTGCTTGAGATTCCATAAGATTGTAAGATTTTGAGAAAGAACGGTTAGGACTGAGGTTTCGTGGCGCGAATGACGATATATCCCAGTTCGTGACGGTATTGAGAAAAGACCCGCCGCATTTGCAAAATCCGCCGTCGGAGAACGGGTCGGCTAGCAACATTCCACAAAATCTTGGCTGTGGAACCAATGCCTTCATCGCGCACCAGTTGCCTGGGGTCGAGCAATCCCATGGAACCGGTTTGATGTTGCTGTACGGTCAAACCAGCTTCGGAAAATAGGTTCATCCAGTCGGTTTCCGATAGGGGTTGGGAGTTGGTGCGGATGGTTTGGGATAAAGCGCGATGGATTTCTTCGTATTCGGAATTCGCTAGCAACTCGTGGGAGAGAAACGTGCCGCCGGGTTGGAGGCGATCGCAAATACCTGTCAATAATTTTCGTTTGGCGGGGGAAGACTGCATGGTAACAATGGCTTCGGCAATGACAAAGTCGAATTGCTGTTCGATTTCGTCCAAATGAAAAATACTGCCTTCCACCACGCTGACCTGCTCTTCCAGACCCGCTGCGGCAATGTTGGCACGAGCGCGCGCCACGCTGTCGGGATTTTTCTCAATTCCCACCACGCGGACCCCAAAACGCTGTGCCAGTGCGATCGCGGTATATCCAAAACTAGAGGCCAGCTCCAAAACCGTTTGTCCTGGCTGCATATTACCCCAGGCTAGCAATTGCTCGGTAGCCGCTTTACCCCCGGGTCGGAGCATGGTTTTGCCAGCGGCTGCCAAAACTTCGTGGCCTGGCGCTTTTGATAAATCGACGGCGGCACTCATAAATGCCCTCCCAACTCAGATGCTAGGTCCAATTTGACAAATTTTTTCAACTGCGTCTTTGAGCTACCTCAAAGAAACGCCACAATCTCTCAATGCTAGAAATGCAGTAGTCTGTTTTACCAATACGCCTTGGTTCGGAAAAATGTTATGATACCATGACATTTAGCTCGTTGGTCGCATAAAAGTCGATGAGATATAACTCAAGTCAGACAAAAGTTCGCGGTAAAAGCAAAGGAGGCATTTTCCAACGGTGGAGAAGCTTTTTTGCCCAACTTTCTGGTGCGGCTCTCCACCAACCCAGATTTCCCATCCAACAGGTTGCTTTCTCTTATATCAGTAGTTTTATCGGAATTGCTGCCTTAGCTTATCTGAGCGTGAATACTGAGTATCCGCTGATTGCAGCACCTTTCGGTGCCACCGCCGTCCTGGCTTATGGCGTTCCCAGCAGTCCCCTGGCACAGCCGCGCAACATTATTGGCGGCAATTTCATGGGAGCTATCTCCGGTATTGTTGCTTTCCAGTTATTTGGCGATGCGCCTTGGGTGATGGCGCTGGCTGTGGCTACCGCTATTAAATTAATGCAGCTCACCAAAACCGTTCATCCTCCGGGTGGTGCTGTGGCTTTGGTAAGTGTTATGAGCCATGCCACTTGGACGTTTTTGGGAACGCCAATTTTGGTGGGATCGATTATTATCGTGTTGTGGACCTATGCATTCTGTAAAATTGTCCCGGGAAGACCTTATCCCAGACATTGGTTTTAAGGTTTTCACTATTGCGATCGCTGATAAAAAGCGATTTGGCAACAGCTGAGAAACGATGTTAGGAGCGCTTATGGTTCCGTTTTATAAAATTTTTGAAAACACCACGGGAGTTCAGTACGAATACTTAACCATTCGATACGATATCAAAGGACGCGGCATTACCGGGGAATTTGACTTTCTGGATGTCAATGGAGAGCGGGTTATCGATCGCGGTGGTGATGGCGACACCCACTTTTGGGGCGATCGCGAATCTAGCTTATTTGAAAAGTTAGGTAAGGCCGGTTGGATGCTGGTGAATCACTCCGAAGGGGGAGCAGAAGAAATTTTTCACTTTGCTACCTTTATGCGGCAGGTGCAATATGACGATAGCGATTCCCCACCCCCTGTCAAATACGATGAGTAAGGTAGGGATTGTATGTTTTCCCGTCATTTCATATCAACCCTAAGGAATTTATGAATCCTTCCCTCGAACAGTTGAGGCGCATCCGGTTTTTTGCCGACCTTTCGCCGAGCGATTTGCAGAACTTGCAATCCCATACGCGCTTGCATACCTATCAAAAAGGGGAAATTGTTATGCATGAGGGCGATCGCCTGCCACCTTGCTTGCATATTTTAGAGCAAGGTCAATTGCACATCAAGAAAATCTCTCCCAAAGGTAAGGAAAGTTGGGTGCGTACGATTTCCAGTGGAGAAATATTTGCTGCTCCTGCGGTTTTTGGCGATCGCATGGCACCGGCTACCGCCATTGTTGCTATTAAATCGCAATTGTTGCTCATTCCCAAAGCAACCTTATTGGCAACCATTCGCAGCCAACCAGACATAGCTTGGCAACTTTTGGAAGAATTCAACCAACGCTTGCAGCAACTGCACAATACCGTCCACGGATTGATTTCCGAACCAGCCATCGTGCGTTTGGCGCGTTTGTTGCTTTGCGAGGCTTGTTTGTACGGTACCCAAACCACCCAAACCGGCGACCAACTACAAATTCAACTGTCCTACTATCAAATGGCGCGTCGCATTGGCATTACTTACGAAGAATGCGCACGATTGGTGAAAAGCATTTCCCATATCATTACCTACCAGCGTGGCGGCAAAATTCATATCAAAGACTGGCAAGCGCTACAAGGGTTGGCGGAAGACGAAAATGCTACAATTGATGGCAGCGAATAGGAACGGTATTCCAGATTTTCGTGCCAGGCGCAATCAAATAGATATTTGCCACTTGTTCTCAGGTAAACCAAAAGGAGATATTCATGGCGGAACTTACTTCATCGAAGCAATCTTTCAACACGCCGCTACAGGAAATTATTGAATATCCGGAAAGCGGCATTCTCAGCAAGGTCATTGTCAAAGACCAAAATTGCCAGCACACGCTATTTTGTTTGGGAGAAGGAAGCGACCTAGAGGAACACACTTCTACCCGCAACGCCACAATTACTGTCATTGAAGGCAACGGCCAGCTCACTTTGGAAGGTCGCGATATTACCCTGCAACCGGGGGTTTTTGTTTTTATGCCAGCCAATGCGCCTCACGCACTGAAGGCAACGTCGAATTTAGCCTTTTTGCTGACTTTATCGGAACCATCTCAATAAAAATAATAGCGATCGCCCTTAGAAATTAAAATAAAATCAAAAAGGCGATCGCATTTTTTTAAAAAACCTACTGCGGGGTTTTCTGCAAATCCGGCCGTTCGTCAGGGAGAATGGCCCCTTCTACGGGACATACTTGCAAGCAGATACCGCAGTCAATGCAAGTATCGAAGTCGATCCAATACCAATCCGTACCCTTAGCATTTTTCCCAGGACCGGGATGAATGCAGGCAACAGGACAGGCTTCTACGCAATCGGCGACCCCTTCGCAAATGTCAGTAGCGATGGTATGAGACACGGTGTGTTCTCCTTCCTTCGTTTTCTACACAAGATAAGCAACGATAGTCCATGTTTTAACCTAGCGCAACCATGTGGCGAATGGGAACGATGGGTTCGATAAAACTATTTCATTAAATGGGAAGCCAAATGCACTTGGGAGTCAAATTTTTTCAACTCATCCACCGAAATGGGACCAAATTTCAGAGTAACTGGAACGTCCACCGTACAGTCTACTAACGTCCCTCCCATATCGTACTTGCTTTGACCACCATCCACAATTTTTTTGGTTGATTTTTGTTTAAAGTAAAATATTTCTTAAAAAGTAGAAAACGATATAATTGTAAATAAATTATATTATTTCTGAAAAACAACGATTTTCTGGAATTTGCCAATTGCCCTGGTAGGGGCGCTCACACGTTGCGCCCCTACAAAAATGCTCTATTATCTCTTGCAGACTATTAAGGAAATGGTATTAGTAAGAAGCAATTCCCAACCTACAAGTTTCTGAGAATTTCTTCAGCACCTTCTCAACACACACTCAGCCGGTCTTAGGCAGTGCCTCAGCCAGGGGAGAGAGACTTAATAACTAGACTGGGATATTTTCCCCGTTGGTTCTCAAGGGCGCTCACGCGAAGCGCCCCTACTAGCCAGGTCTTCCCGCAAGACCTGCCGCTTTTCCTCCCTTTGAAACCTCTGGAGTGTGCCTATGCCAAAAACCAAAGCCATTAGCTTCTCTGTTGGTGCCTTGCTGTCGGTGATGGCTGTTGCTGCTTTCGGGGAACCGGCTTCCGCGCAAATGCTGTGCGGTGGCGGCGACCACGGCAACACCACCGAAACCAGCGATTCCTCCGGGAATCAGGGCAACTAACTTTTCACAAGCATAACCAAAAAGCTATCCTCCAACCGCTATTCTCTCCACGGGAATAGCGTTTTCTATGTGTTGGCAAGCAAAATGATTTGATATGAGTTTAGAGTTCTGGTTCACATTTCCTATTTCCGTTCTCATTGCCACCATCGCCATGGCATCCGGCGTAGAAGGCGCTACCTTTTTCACGCCTTTGTTTATTTTGGGATTGGGATTGCCAACCGAAGTGGCTATCGGTACGGGATTGATTACAGAAGTATTTGGCTTTTCTAGCGGCTTGTATGCCTATATTCGCAAAGGCTTAATCGACTACAATCTCGGTAAAATGTTGCTGGTGGTCAGTATTCCGGTTACCCTACTGGGAACGTGGGTGGCGAAATTCATTCCCGACGATGTTTTAAAAGCGATTTTGGGTGTAGGATTGTTTGCGATCGCGTCTAGTTTTCTGCGAACCCCAGAACCAGAATCGGAAACCGTCGCACAAATCGACCGCGATATTTTCCAGCAACAAGACAAAGAACCGCAAACCTGTATCACTGCCAATACCGGCGAAACTTTCTGCTACACCGTCGCCAATCGTACGGAAGGACGTTTTCTCATTGGCATTGGGTCTTTGTTTCTGGGTATGGTTTCCACAGGATTGGGAGAGTTAAATGGTTTTTTCCTGATTCAGCGTTGTCGGGTTCCCAGTAAAGTTGCCGTTGCCACCAGCGTTTTTATCGTAGCGATTACGGCGCTCACAGCTTCCATCAGTCACGTGGTAGAATTCGTCAATGCCGGTGGTGACAACTTAAACACGGTGCTGAGTTTGGTGATTTTCACTGCGCCTGGGGTGTTGATTGGCGCGCAGCTGGGTTCGTTGGTTGCCAATCGTCTCTCGCAACAGCTTTTGGAACGCAGCATGGGAATTTTGTTTGTTTTGGTCGGTACCCTCATTTTGGGTGAAATTGCCTGGCGCAATGCCACATCCATGCAAGCAACCGTGGAACCGCTTTTACGATTGGTTGGGGTGACGTTCTCAAAAGTTATGCTTGGTTAGTATATTCTTGAAAGGAATGGGTCATACCAAATCCGTACTGGCAAGCCCCGATAATGCCAGCGGGTCAGAACCCCCTGTTGTCCCCCTTGTAAAGGGGGACGGTTCGGGTTATGTTTGTAGTTTAGCAATATCGGATTTCGTATCAAACGATACGCAAGTATTCCCTTCGTTTCCTGTTTCCCTGCCTAACATCAAATTAGGATATTCATGTTTTTCTAAGAAATAGCATGGAAGCGCGATCGCTGAGGCAATTCGTGATATACTTAAAGATGGTCTTTTGTATCTATACACCAGCGATCGCTCTATGAAAGACAGGGTAAAAAGCCTTCCCATAAGCAAGGAGATACAACCGTAAGATTGGTTTGCCTGGAAGACGATGCCCAGGGAGAAGAAATAGAAGTTTTCTGGGAAAGAGAAATTGACGCGCAGCTTGTCGGTACGGGGTCTTGGAATGTTTTGGTTCCTAAAGGAAAGGTGAAAGTCCGTCGCGTGGAACTTGTAGGATTGGTATATCTTGGCCGGATTAGCGGTTAAGATAGAAACAGTAGTAACTGATAAGCATGGATTGGCAGGAACTCGCAGAACTTTTTCGGGATTTGGAATCCGACCGAGTGGAACGAAAGGCATCTGCTGCGGATGGCAAAAAAATCAGACAAGCCATTTGTGCTTTTGCCAACGACCTTCCCAATCACCAAAAGCCTGGCGTTCTTTTTATCGGCGTCAACGACGATGGCAGTTGTGCTAATCTATCAATTAGCGATCGCCTTTTAACAGAACTGGCTGGTATCCGTTCTGAAGGAAAAATTTTGCCGATGCCTGTTTTGCGGGTGGAGAAACATACGTTTGATGGGTGTGAAGTTGCTGTGATTGTGGTACAACCATCCGATGCGCCTCCCGTACGATTTGAAGGACGAACTTTTATTCGAGTTGGACCCAGACGTGCGATCGCTACACTAGAAGAAGAACGTCGCTTGAACGAAAAAAGACGTGCTGGTGATTTACCTTTCGATTTACGTCCTTTGCCTTCCGCTTCCACAGACGATCTGGACTTAGATATTTTCCAACGCGAATATTTACATTCCGCCTTAGCGCCGGAGATTTTAGAAGAAAACCAGCGTTCGATTGAACAGCAACTGGTTTCCCTGCGTTTTTGTACGCCGCCACCAGAATTCTCCCCCACAAATTTAGGGATTCTCGTCGCTGGCAAGCAACCCAGACAGTTGGTTCCGGGATTTTACATTCAATTTGTTCGCTTTGATGGCAAAGAATTAACCGACCCCATTCGCGACCAAAAGGAAATTGATGGTTCTCTCATCGATTTGCTGCGTTACATGGATGAAGTGCTACAAGCCAATATTTCCACAGCATCGGATATCACCACACAACCATTAGAAATCAAAAAGCCGGATTATCCCATTGTGGCGTTACAGCAACTCATCCGAAATGCCATTATGCACCGCTCTTACGAACAAACCAACGCTCCCGTAAGGGTGTATTGGTTCAGCGATCGCATTGAGATCCACAATCCAGGAGGATTGTTCGGACAAGTAAACCGCCAAAATTTTTATCAAGGAGTGACCGATTATCGCAACCCTCACTTAGCCGAAGCCATGAAAAACCTAGGCTACGTCCAACGTTTTGGCGTTGGCATTCCCATAGCTCAAAAACAACTAGAAAAAAATGGGAATCCTCCCGCCGAATTTGACATTCAAGATTCTTATTTATCGGTAACCGTCAGGAGGGCAGCATGAACCCACCCATCGTTACTTTTTTAAACAATAAAGGGGGCGTAGGCAAAACATCTTTGGTCTATCATCTCGCTTGGATGTATTTCGACCTGGGACTAAAAGTAGTCGCCGCCGATTTGGATCCCCAAGCCAACTTGACCGCTGCTTTTATAGATGAAGAGCGTTTGGAGGAAGTTTGGGAAGGAAATAGCGATCGCAATACGGTCTTTCGATGCGTTCAACCCTTATTAAAAGGAATCGGCGATATTGCTGCCCCCAAATTAGAAAACTTAGAAAAAATCGAAGATGGCTTGTATCTTTTCATTGGCGATTTGCAACTGTCGGGATTTGAAGATGAATTATCTTCTCAATGGTCTGCTTGTTTGGATGGAAAGGAAAGACCCTTTCGCGTCATTTCCGCTTTTTGGCGATTGCTAACCCAAGCTGCTACTGACAGCGAAGCCGATATCGTGTTGGTCGATTTGGGTCCAAATTTAGGGGCTATCAACCGCGCTGCTTTAATTGCCGCCGACTATATGGTTGTTCCCCTGTCTCCCGACCTTTTTTCCTTACAAGGCTTGAAAAATTTAGGACCCACCGTCGTGCGCTGGCGTAAAGAATGGCAAGAACGAATTCCCAAAAATCCAGCCACTGATTTCAGTTTGCCCACCGGTCAAATGCAGCCCATTGGCTACATTATCCTCCAGCATGGCGTTCGATTCGATCGCCCCGTGAAAGCCTTTCAACGATGGATCGAGCAAATTCCTACAACATACCACACAGAAGTCCTACAAGAATCACCCGAATCCCTTGTACCTGCATCTAATTCCTCCACCGATGTCAATCGTTTGGCATTAATCAAGCACTATCAAAGTTTGATGCCCATGGCGCAGGAATCTCGCAAACCAATCTTTCATCTGAAACCTGCTGATGGGGCGATTGGCGCTCATCTGTCAGCGGTCAGAAACGTCTATTTTGACTTTAAAGAATTAGCCGAGAAAATTGCGACAAAAATTGAACTGCCACTGCCATCGTTGGAAACATAACAACTGCCAGGAGAAAGCAAAGCATGGGTTTTGACTACGAAACCTCAAAACAGACGAACCAACATCGGGAATGGTTGGGATTTTTGCAGCCAGTGGGGTTGGTAGAAACAACCCTGCAACCGGTTTTCCAAAAGTTGGGGGAAAAACCCACGCCAGAACAACTGTTAAGTTTGAAAGTGTGTGACTTTGCCATGGGCAGTGGGGCATTTTTGGTGGAAGCTTGCCGGCAAATTGCCGGCCGTTTGGTGGAAGCTTGGGAACGAAACGATGCCATTTCCCCGGATACGGAAGAACCGGTGTTTATTGCGCGGCGGTTGGTGGCGCAACAGTGTATTTATGGGGTGGATCAAAACCTCTTTGCTGTTAATTTGGCCAAGCTATCCCTATGGTTATTTACTTTAGCAAGCGATCGCTCTTTTACGTTTCTCGACCATGCGTTGAAACCTGGCGATTCCCTGGTGGGATTAACCCGCAAGGAAATTGGTGCGTTTAGCCAAGACCCCAAGGCCGATTTACCGTTGATGAAAATGTTACAGAATATCGACCAGGTGAAGAACTATCGCATGGAAATTCAATCCGCCGATACTCGCAGCGATGAAGACGATACGCGCAAGCGGCAGCAATTGGATTTAGCAGAAAGTCAGTTGGAACAAGTACGCTTGAATGCCGATGTGGCGGTGGCTGCATTTTTTGATGCGGAAAAGAAAACCAAAACGGCTAAAAAAGAGAAAAGCCAGGAATACAAGGAAATTTTGAACAATAATGATGAAAGCAAGGTAAAAAACATTTCCCAGCGGTTGCGAGAAGGGGAAAAAGGCGTACAAGTTTTCAATTGGGAGGTTGAGTTTCCCGAAGTATTCGACCGCGACAATCCCGGATTTGATGCCATTGTGGGCAATCCTCCGTTTGCGGGGAAAAATACCGCCATTGCTGCCCATGCCCCAGGGTATATGGATTGGTTAAAAGTGGTTCATCCCGAATCCCATGGCAATTCCGATTTGGTCGCCCATTTTTTCCGCCGGGCATTTGTCTTACTTAGAGAAGAAGGCGCTTTGGGATTAATTGCTACCAATACCATTGCCCAAGGCGATACGCGCAGTACCGGTTTGCGATTTATTTGCAACAATGGCGGGGTGATTTACAATGCCAAACGACGGTATAAATGGCCGGGTCTGGCGGCGGTGGTTGTTAGTTTGATACATATTTTTAAGCCAAAGTCCAACCAGTCTTAAAGTTATAAGATAAAATCGTACTTAAAGAGGCATCATGAACCGTCAAGAACTTTTATCTCGAATTTCCATCAATCCCCATGTTTGTTTTGGAAAACCTTGCATTAAAGGTCATCGTATTTGGGTTTCTTTGATTTTAGATTTTCTAGCCAGCGGTATGACCGTGACAGAAATTTTAGAAGAATATCCACAGTTGGAACAGGAAGATATCCTGGCTTGCATCGCCTATGGTGCAGAAATGTCAAGAGAACGATTTGTGGAAATTCCCATTGACTCGACTGTATGAAAATTAAACTTGATGAAAATATTGGCAATCGGGGAAAATTGCTGTTTGCAGAAGCAGGTCATGAGGTGGCAACGATTGTCGAAGAAAATTTACAAGCTGCTAGCGACCTAACTTTGATTGGAGTATGTCAGCAGGAACAACGGTGCTTGGTAACATTAGATTTAGACTTTAGCAATCCGCTGCGTTTCGATCCTTCTCAATATGCAGGAATTGCGGTGTTAAGACTGCCGAATCGTACAAGCCATCAAGATTTGCTGAATGCTATTGCTACTCTGATTGCTGCTTTTCAGAGGGAGGAAATTTATGGAAAACTCTGGATTGTTCGTCAAGGACGGATTCGGGTTTACCAACCAAACGATTAAATAGGACACCAATTATTTTTGATAGCAACGTATGACGAAAGAACTTTTACCACCCAATGTTCCGATTATACTAGATGGAAAACCGGTCGGGTAGTGATGAAGCATAACGATTTTGTTGCATTAAAATTTTTCACGATAGGCGTGGAAAATTAAAAGAAGTATTACCATTCAGTACTACTTATAACAATTCAATTTGGCAATCAAATTAGTATAGGGATTCAGGCAAATACTAGTATTACTAACAAAATAATGAGTAAAAGAAAACTCAACGAAACTGAAATTTGCGATCGCTATATTACCCCAGCCTTAGAACAAGCGGGATGGCAAAAGCGCCAAATCCGGCGAGAATATCGGTTAACCCAAGGGCGAATTATTGTCCGGGGACAAATGATAGCTCGTGGAAGGCAAAAATGGGCAGATTACGTGCTGTTTTATCATCCCAACCAACCCCTTGCTGTCATTGAAGCCAAGGATAATCAACACAATTTAGGGGCGGGCATGCAACAGGCATTGGAGTATGCGGATTTGTTGGAAGTTCCGTTTGTGTTTTCCAGCAATGGAGATGGATTTTTATTGCACGATCGCGCTGGAACATCGTCTCAAGTGGAACAGCAGCTTTCTTTAGATGCGTTTCCCTCGCCGGAAGAACTTTGGGAACGCTACAAACGTTGGCGACAGTTGGCGGATGGGGAAGAAACATTATTAGCTTCCCGCAACTATCCCGCAACGGAAGGGAAAGAACCGCGCTATTACCAACAATTGGCGATTAATCGCACCATTGAAGCGATCGCGCAGGGACAAAAACGATGTTTGCTAGTGATGGCAACGGGCACCGGGAAAACGTTTACCGTCTTCAATATTATCTGGCGGCTGTGGAAAACGGGAACAGCCAAGCGCGTGCTATTTCTAGCGGATCGCAATGCCCTGGTGGATCAAACCATGATTAACGATTTTCAACCCTTCGGCGGGGCAATGAAAAAGCTGAATCGGAAATTAGTGGATGAGACAGGGCGCGTTGATACCTCCTATGAAATTTATTTGGCGCTGTATCAGGCAATTGTCGGGGATGAAGAGCGCGAAGCCATTTATACCAAGTTTGAGCCGGACTTTTTTGATTTAGTGGCGATCGATGAGTGCCATCGCGGCAGTGCTTCCGAGGATTCCACCTGGCGGCAAGTGCTGGAATATTTCGACAGCGCCATTCAAATCGGTTTAACGGCAACGCCGAGGGAAACGGAATATGTTTCCAACATTGACTATTTTGGAGAACCCATCTACACTTACTCCTTGCGGCAAGGGATTGAGGATGGGTTTTTAGCCCCGTTTAAGGTGGTTCAGGTAAATTTGGATATCGATCGAGAAGGATGGATGCCCGATAGCGGGGAAACGGATGATTATGGGCAATTAATTGAAGAACGGGAGTATAATTTGCGGGACTTCGATCGCGCAATTAAATTTCCCCAACGTACCCAGCGCGTCGCGGAATATGTCAGCGAGTTTCTGCATCAGGGCGACCCCATGCGAAAAACAATCGTTTTCTGTGAAAATGTCGACCATGCGGAAGCCATGCGGCAATGTTTGATGAATGTCCCGGCCAATCGCCCGTTTATCGAGCGCGATCGTCGTTATATCATGCGCATTACCGGGGATGATGCGGAAGGGAAAGCCCAGTTGGATCATTTTATTAATCCCAAAGAACCCTTCCCCGTTATCGCGACAACCTCCAAATTGATGACCACTGGCGTTGATGCCCAAACCTGTCAACTGATTGTTTTAGATCGGCGCATCTTGTCGCTGACTGAATTTAAACAAATTATTGGCCGGGGCACTCGCCTGCGAACCGATTACAACAAGCATTTCTTCACCATTATTGACTTTCGCGGGGCCACCAGTCATTTTGAAGATCCCAGTTGGGATGGGCCGCCGATTCAGGATCGAAATTATAGTCCAACTTATCGCACGGATAACCCCGACGAAGAAATCAGCGAAGTTTTACAGGAGGAAGAGACTAGTGTTAATTCGCAACAAAAGTATGTGGTAGGACGACAAAAATTTTCCGTTGCAGCCGAACGAACGAGCTACTATGATACGAGCGGCAAGTTAGTGACCGAATCGTTGCGGGATTATACACGCCGTACCGTTAACGAAAACTATCACTCTTTGGATGAATTTATTAAACGCTGGCAAGACAGCGATCGCAAACAGGCGATTATTGAAGAATTGAAAGAACAAGGCGTGATGTTAGAAGCGTTGCAAGACCTGGTGGGAGAAGATTACGATCCCTTTGATTTGATTTGTCATGTGGCGTTTGACCAACCGCCCTTGACGCGCCAAGAACGAGCGCAACAAGTTCGCAAGCGGGATGTGTTCAGCAAGTATGGGGAAAAAGCGCGGGCAGTTCTCGATGCCTTGTTGGAAAAGTATGCCGACCAGAATGTCATTCCCCCTGACGATACCAAAGTGTTGCAGCTAAAACCCTTTAGCGAAATTGGCACGCCCGTGGAAATTGTGAAAACCTTTGGCGGGAAAAAGGAATATAAAAAGGCGGTGCGAGAATTGCAACAATTGCTCTATGATGACGAAAGTGCATGAATGGTGCTAAATGAACTAATCTCGGAAGTGTTTTGCCAAAGGGCTGTTAATTTGCCAACAATGAATGATGGAGTAACCAGGAAACGAAAAAACAATATGTCTCTTAATGCCACCATTAAATCCATTCAAGACATCATGCGCAAAGATGTGGGCGTTGATGGGGATGCCCAGCGCATTGGGCAATTGGGTTGGATGCTGTTTTACAAAAAATTCAGCGACCAAGATAAAGAATTGGAACTCAGCGAGGATGATTACGAATCGCCCGTTCCCATGCATTTGCGGTGGGAAGAATGGGCAGATAGGGAACAGTTAGGCAAAGATGCCCCCACTGGCGAGACATTATTGGATTTAGTGGATAATCAACTGTTTCCCAAGCTGAAAGAATTAGATCCGGCAAATTATACGGGGTTAGCGCAACAACGGGCGAAATTGCTGCGCAGTGTGTTTGAAGATGCGTATAACTACATGAAGTCGGGAACCTTGTTGCGACAGGTAATTGATAAAATTAACGATTCCATTGACTTCAACGAATCCAAAACCCGAGATTTATTTGGAGATATTTATGAAAAAATTCTGAAAGATTTGCAGAGTGCCGGGAATTATGGCGAGTTTTATACCCCTCGCGCGGTTACCCAGTTTGCTGTGGATATGGTGAATCCCCAGTTAGGGGAAAAAGTATTAGATCCGGCTTGTGGAACGGGGGGCTTTTTAACCGCTGCTTATGAGAAATTGAAAGCCAAAGCGGAAACGCCGGAAGAATTGGAAGATATCAAAAGCAAGGTTCAAGGAACTGAGAAAAAAGCCTTGCCGCACTTACTCTGCGTTACAAATTTGATGGTGCATGAGGTGGAAGTGCCCACAACGGTGCGTCATGCCAATGCCCTCGCCAAACCGTTACGCGATTATGGGCCGAGGGATCAAGTGGATGTGGTGGTTACCAATCCCCCGTTTGGCGGGATGGAAGAAGACGGCATCGAGGTCAATTTTCCCAACGAATTTCGCACTCGGGAAACGGCGGATCTGTTTTTATTGTTGGTGATGGAGTTGCTGAAACCCAAAGGCCGCGCGGCGATTGTATTACCTGATGGCACTTTATTTGGCGAAGGCATCAAGACGCGATTGAAAGAGAAGTTGCTGCGCGATTGCAATTTGCATACCATTGTTCGTTTGCCCAGCGGTGTCTTTAATCCTTATACCAGCATTCGCACCAATGTTTTGTTCTTTACCAAAGGCGAACCCACTGAGGAAATCTGGTATTACGAACACCCCTATCCGCCAGGGTATAAATCTTACTCCAAAACCAAGCCCATGCGGATTGAAGAGTTTGAACAGGAGAAACAATGGTGGAATAATCGCCAGGAAAATGAGTTGGCTTGGAAAGTATCGGTGGAAGATATCAAAGCCAATGGGTTTAATCTGGATATCAAAAATCCCAACACTCCAGAAGAGGATTATCAAGATCCCGAAACGTTGTTGAAGAAATATCGAGAGGCAGAAGCGCAAGCGGAAGAAGTCCGAAACGAATTAAAAGCAAGTTTGATGGCATCGTTGGAAGGAGAGGAAAATTAGATGGATTTGAAGACGCTTTGGGAAAATTTTGATGTCATTGCAGAAGCAGAAAATGGGATTCAACAGTTAAGAAATTTAATTTTAGATTTAGCAATTCGTGGAAAACTTACATCACGAAATTATAATGATAGTTCTGCAATACAAATTATCAAAAATATTCAATCATTAAAGGAACATTTATACCACCATAAAAAAATTCGCCGTCAAAAGCCTTTAGCTCCTATTGAAAAAGACGAGCAAAAATTTGAAATCCCATCGGCATGGGAATGGGTTAGGTTAGGAAGGATATCGCCAACAATTACAGATGGATCCCATTATACTCCTAAATATCAAGAAAAAGGAGTTCCATTTATTTCAGTTAAAGATATAAGTGCTGGATTTCTAAATTTTTCAAATTGTCAGTATATTTCAACAGATGAGCATGAGGAAATCAATAAAAGGTGTAATCCTGAAAAAAATGATATTTTAATTTGTCGCATTGGAACATTGGGTAAAGCAGTTGTTATAGACACAGACCAAAGATTTAGTATATTTGTCAGTGTAGGACTAATTAAGTTAACTGAACAAACCAACTCTAATTATATTCAATATGTATTAAACTCGCCTTTTCTAGAGAAACAATATCAAAAAGTAAAAGCTGGAGGTTCACATACAAATAAACTTAATCTTCGAGATATTCCTAATCTTTTGATTCCTTTGCCTCCACTGGAAGAACAGAATCGAATTGTTAAAAAAGTTGATGAATTAATGGCACTCTGCGATCGCGCCCAAGCTAGCAAGGAAAATCGCAACAAATTACGCCAACAGCTACGGCAATCCGCAATTCATGCTTTAGAAACGGCTGAAACCGAGGAAGAATTTAATAAAAGTTGGCATTTTGTTCGGGATAATTGGAATCGTTTAATTTCCAATTTTAGTGATCTTACTGCTCTTCGTAGAATAATAATGCATTTAGCTGTTAAGGGTAGGTTGACAACTCAAAAATTAAAAGATGGTAATGCTGAAAATGAACTCAACATAATGAGACAAGTTAGGTATGAAAAACTAGACTCTTGTTCTTCAAAAAATCACGAATATCGTCGAATGCTAAAAAAACTGTCGAATTTAGAAACAGCAAAATCTCCATATAAGCTTCCATTTAATTGGACTTGTGCACATTTAATTGACTTATCTTTTTTAATAGTGGATTGCCACAATAAAACTGCTCCTACTCAGCCTGATGGAATCCCTCTTATAAGAACGAATAATATTAGAAATGGTAAACTGAATTTAAATGATTTAAAGTTTGTATCAGAAGAAACTTATAAATATTGGTCTCGCAGATGTTTTCCACAACCTGGTGACATCATTTTTACTAGGGAAGCTCCGATGGGAGAAGCTGCAATCATACCTGAGGGAATGAAAGTGTGTCTTGGTCAGCGAACCATGTTAATACGAGTTCTTGATGAATATATTGATAAAAACTATTTATTAATTGCCCTTACAGAGCCAGGTCTATTAAAGCGAGTTTCTGAAGATGCTGTTGGGATGACAGTTAAGCATCTTCGTGTTGGAGATGTAGAACAAATTGTACTTAATTTACCGCCCTTAAAAGAACAAAATCGAATTGTTGCTAAAGTAAATGAACTAATGAAAATCTGCGATCGCGTAGCAGAAAACCTGAGCAAAAAAGAAGAACTTGCCAATCAAATTTCCGCTTCAGTCATTCACCATTTAGACATTTGAAGCGAAATTGCAATCGATGCAAAATTGATTTAAAATTGCTTTGCGCGATCGCGATCCTAAAAATTGGAAACCCTGTCTATATTGCTTTGCAATTGGATAGAGAAGATGTCATGGAGATAACCGTATGAAGTCGCATACTGAGTACCTAACATTTAACCAGCAAGGGCGAATGTCCTTTAAAAACATTACGCCCAAAGTCGAGGAAATCGTGCGCCAAAGCGGCGTTAGCGAGGGCATGGTGCTTTGCAATGCCATGCACATTACTGCCTCCGTCTTTATCAATGATGATGAATCGGGGCTTCACCAGGACTTTCAAAAGTGGCTGGAACAACTAGCTCCCTTCGATCCCTCGCCGCAGAAATACGCTCACCACCGTACTGGCGAAGATAATGGCGATGCCCACCTCAAACGGGAAATTATGGGTCGCGAGGTCGTGGTAGCGATTACAGAAGGAAAACTCGACTTCGGCCCTTGGGAGCAAATTTTCTACGGCGAGTTTGACGGCGGGCGCCCAAAACGGGTGCTCATCAAGGTCATTGGCGAGTAGCCGATTCAGTTCCCAAACTCGATCGTATTTGCCCTCCTGCAGTTTATCCGCCTGCAGGAGCGCTTAATTGGCGCGAAACAGGTGCTGAAAAGGCCCATGGCTGCCGCCTCGATTTTTCGATTTGGAGTGTTTCAGATGGCAACGTGGCGCCATTTGCCTTGGAAGAAAATCGCCATTAGCGTGAAACAACGAACCATTGTCTGGATTTTTCCAATTGCCCTGGTAGGGTCGCAACGCGTGAGCGACCCTACAAAATGCCTCTATTATCTCTTGCAGACTATTAAGGAAATGGTATAAGGCGACAACTTCTTGTGGTTTTTTCTCTCCTCCCCCTCCTCTATCTCAAATGTGGTCTATGCACATCGGATTTGGTATTATACAGAACCTGCAAATCCCGATCGCTTACTTGCGAAGTGGCAACATCCAACACCAACTTGCCATTCTGAATACCCAAAATGCGATCGCTGTACTGTTTGGCATACGCCACCTGATGCATATTGCAAACCACCGTCAACCCCTCTTGCTGGCAAAGCGACCTTAACAAAGCCAGGACATTATGCGCCGTTTGTGGGTCCAAACTGCTCACCGGTTCGTCTGCTAAAATCAAATTGGCTTGTTGTGTCAAGGCACGCGCGATCGCAACGCGCTGTTTTTGTCCCCCAGAAAGGCGATCGGCACGTTGAAAAGCATATTCTAACAATTCCACCTTTTCCAATGCCACCAACCCCGCCTCCAAAAGGTACCCAGGATATTTGCCAGCCAAACAACGCCACAAAGGAATTTCCCGCAACCGTCCTCCCAAACAGTTTTCCAAAACGCTGCGGCGACGTACCAAACTAAATTGTTGCGTCACCGTGGCAATGCGCGCGCGGCTGGCGCGTAGGGTTTTCGGCGAACACTGGGTTAAATTGGTATCTTCCAACCAAATATGGCCCTTTTGTGGCGGCAACAGTTGCAAAATCGATCGCATGAGTGTGGTTTTGCCAGAACCACTCGGTCCCAAAATGGCGACAAAGGTTTGGGGAACAATGGAAAAACCAATATCTGCCAAAATGGTATGGTTTTCGTAAGTTTGATAGAGATTATCAACGGTTAGCATGGCAGTCATTTTCTCATTTTTCCTTAATTTAAGCGCCGCCGCCAATGCGCACTCAGCGCATCAATCATACTTACCATCGCTAGAATCAGAATTAAAATGGTTGCCAAACGGGGAAAATCGTGCAATTTGAGGCTGACCGTCAGTTCGTAGCCAATGCCGCCAGCGCCGACAATGCCGAGAATCACCGAAGAACGAACGTTGTACTCCCACAAATACAAGCTAATCCCCACCAACGATGGCATCGCCTCTGGCAACACAGCAAACGCAAAGGTCCGCAAGCGATCGCTTCCCGTGGCTTCTACGGCTTCAATGGGTTCTGGGGGCAAGGTTTCCAACACTTCGGCGTAGAGTTTAGCCATGGAACCGGTGGTGTGAAACGCTACCCCCAACACGCCAGCAAACGGTCCCAATCCCACAACCGATACGAAAAAGAGGGCAAAAATTATCGTGTCGATGCTACGTAAGAAATTTAAAATGCCTCGCAAGGGAATTCGTAGGAAAGGAAAAGGCGCAACGTTGCTAGCAACCAGAAAAGATAGGGGCAAGGCTAACACAATGGCGGTTCCGGTTCCCACGATCGCGATCGCTAAGGTTTCCCAAGTGGCTTGCAAAAAAGTGGGCAATTCCGATAAATCCGGCGGCCAAAAGCGAATTAGCCATTCCCCCAGTTGCGGCAAGCCTTCCCAAAAGGTTTGTAGGGAAACTTCCGCCGTCCGCAGGCTGGCTACCAGAATCGCGATCGCGATCGCACTCCAAAAACCCCGTTGCAGCAACCGCCAAATGCCGCCGCGCCGTTGCCGTTCTGCCTGCAGCATGGCTTGCAAATCAGGACGCTGTTTTGAATCTATTGTCGATGCCATTATTGAAGTTTTCCGACTAATTTCCCTGCTTGGCGAATGGGTTTGTAGTTAGAACCATCGGAAGCGGCAAATCCGGTGTAGTTCTCCGGTAGCAAGTCTTTCGCTTCTTCTGTCGATAGATTGGTAGCTGCTTGGCGCAATCCGGTTTTTACTTTTTCCGGCAAGCCACCGCGAATGGCAATGGGATCGTTGGGTAAGCGTTCCGACTGCCAGATAATTTTAATTTCGGAACGGTCGATTTTGCCGGTACTGGCGAGTACGTCTAAATTGCGGTTGTAATCGGAGGCAATATCGGTTTGGTTGCTAATCACCGAGATGGCTTGCGCGGCGTGGCTGGCTCCTTCGTTGTAGTCAAAAACTTGTTTGGGGTCGATGTTTCGTTGTTTGAATTCGGCGGTGGGAATAAGCCAGCCGGAAGTAGACCCCACATCCGCCAGACTGAGTTTTAATTGTTCTTGGTTTTGGCTGTAGGCGATCGCTTCTTCTAATGTGTTGTAAGGCGCATCTGCTCTAGTCATGAGCAGCGAATAATAATAAGGATTGCCCTGATATTTCACCGTCGCGATCGCTTCTAGAGAGGGTTCGGCATGTTGTGCCAGAACGAATCCCCACGGACCTAACCAAGCCACATCTAAGGTACCAGAACGCAACGCCTCGGAAATGCCTACCCAGTCTTGGGTAACCGTCACATCTGCATCAGCATTCACCGACGCTGCCATTTTTTGAAACAGGGGTTCAAACTGGTTGCGGGTTTCGCTGGGTGTGGGAAAATAAGGACCAACGCCAAATTTTAACTCCCTAACCTCCGATTCTCCTTCTGGATTGCCCGTACAGGCAACCACCACGACCAAGGTGACTGTACTTAGAACCGCCAACCGCAACCAACCAGATACGAGTTTGCGTACTTTTCTACCTATCATAAATTGCTCCTAATTTTCATCAAAAAAAGACAGCAAGCAACAACCCAAATCGATGGCTTCCCCAGAATCCGTACGAAACTCTGGAGATAGATGGTAGAGAACGGCTTTGCCATCGCGGGTTGACCTCACAAATCCTTCCCGTCTCAGGACTTGCAGGTGATGGGAGAGCAAGCTTTGTTCTATTTCCAATAACATTTCGAGTTCGCCGACATGTTTGGGTTCTTGCATGAGAATTCTCAAAATATCCAAACGGGTGGTATCAGCGAGAACTTTCAGCCGGCGGACGCAAAATTGTGTGGTGTGGGATGGGGAACTGGATGTCATAGCGGTTTCTATTAACAATCGAGTTTGCTACGGCGAGTTTTTCGATTAAGCTGTTTTCATATGAAGCAAAATTCATTCTTTTAGCATAGTTAAAAACTTATTGCCATGCCAATCATCCTCGCGAAACCAGGTTAACGGTAGCTGAGAGCTTCCTCAATTTTTCCTGAAAAAGGTAGCTCTCCGGAAGTGAAGGGTATAGTAGGGAACAATAAAAATAGAAAATTGTTCTCAACCTACTAGCTGGGCAGAATTTTAGGAAATCATGAATCAAGAATTACTCGATCGCGTTATCGAACGAACGAACTTGGAACGAACCCAACGGGGTTTGTCGCCTTTGGTTCCCAATCAGGATTTGACAGAGGCAGCGCAAACTCATAGCGAAAATATGGCATTTCAGGATTTCTTTTCCCATACAGGGGTGAATGGTGCTGATGTGAGCGATCGCGTTTTGGATGAAGGCTATCGGTACACCTCTGTAGCCGAAAATATTGCTGCCGGATATACCAATGCAGAAGCCGTCGTTGAAGGGTGGATGAACAGTCCCGGTCATCGCGAGAATATCCTCAACCCCGACTTAAAAGAAATTGGCGTGGGATATCATTTCCTTGCCAACGATACCGGCGATACCAACTACAATCACTACTGGACGCAAGTATTTGCTACCCCTGCCAATCGAACCGTCACACCGACTCCCGATCCCAATCCCAGTCCCAGTCCTTCCCCTACGCCTACAGAAGGCAACGACATCATCATGGGAAGCGATTTTGGGGAACAGTTGTTGGGATTTGCTGGCAATGATGCCATCGCTGGTTTTAGCGGCGACGATGCTATCAGCGGTGGCCTTGGCGACGACACCCTCAACGGCAACGCCGGCAACGACGAACTCTTTGGCGATCTCGGTAATGATATGATGATGGGAGGTCGGGGAAGCGATCGCCTCATCACCGGTGATGGCATCAACGTCGCCAACGGGAACCTAGGCAACGATATTGTCGCTGGCGGCAACAACGACGATAGCCTGTACGGCGGTCAAGACCAAGACAACCTGCAAGGCAACAACGGCAACGATTTTCTTGCTGGCGATTTAGGCATCGATACTCTCATTGGTGGTGTAGGCTTCGACACCTATGCATTGCGACCAGACACCTACGATGTGGTTTTCTATAACGACCAGGAAGACTTTATCCAATTGCCAGACAACTTTCTGTTTGAAGACGTACGATTCGTACAAGGATTTGACGAATTTGTTCCCGACGGTCAACCGGAAACCCAAATTATCGATACTCTTACCAACCAAGTTATTGCCGTTCTGCCAGGCATTGACCCAATTCAGTTGAACGAACAAGATTTTATCGTTGGTTCGTAGGAGCGTATCGAGATTGGGAGATTGGGAGATAGGGAAATTTAGGAGATTGAGGAAATAAATTGATTTCTCTCTCCCATGCCCGGTATGTCCATACCGAACTAATCCTTCAACGTCTGCAACACTTGCTCGTGAATGACCCCATTGCTAACGACTACGCCTTGGTTGTCTAGCATTTTGTGATGGTCGCGGAAATTGAGGGGTTTGCCATGCATGTCGGTGACCTTGCCGCCGGCTTCTTCCACCACAATGGCTCCTGCGGCGTGGTCCCAAATTTTTTCCCGGTAGTCGGGGGTTTCTGGAGAAGGCAAACGCAAATACAAGGCAGCTTCACCGGTGGCGACAATGCCGTATTTGGCTTGGGAGTCTACCCGTTTGGCAGGCGCGTGAATGCCAATGGCGTTGGCAACGGCTTGCTGGCGTTTTTCGTCGCCGTGGCTGGGTTCTACGCTTTCTACGAAGCGGAATTTTTCTCCGGCAGTGCTGGTGGATACGTGAATGGAACGCGCATCGCCGCCAGAAATAGGCATGACGGTGGCTCCTTCTCCCCGCACTGCTAGAAACAACTGACCCATTTCACCGTTTTCTCCTGGTAATGCCGGACAAGCCAATACTCCTAGTTTGACTTCTCCTCCTTCAATTAAAGCCAAGGCAACGGCGTATTGGTCCTGACGCAGAAATCCTTTTGTACCGTCGATGGGATCGAGCGTCCAATATCGAGGCCCCACGTGGCCATTGCCTAGGTTAATCCAGTCGGTAATTTCTTTGCTAGTGGCAGTTGGTAGAATTTCGCGAACGTAGTTGGTAATGGCGTCTAAAAATTCTTTTTTTTCTGGCTGCCGCAGTTCGGCGGCGTCTTCTTCTCCTACAATTGGATCGTTGGGAAAGGTTTGCGCGATCGCCCGACAAATCAAACTTTGGGAACCGTAGTCGGCCACGGTAACGGGACTTTTATCCTTTTTCTCTAGGCTTGCGGGAATATTAGCACGTACCCGCTCGCAAAGTTTGGCTGCTTCTAGGGCAGCTTCCAAGGCTACTTGTTTTTCTTTGGTATACGCCATTGCGAATAGAACTGATAGTTCAAGACTGAACAATACTATACATTAACTGTAAAAGTAAAGCAGTCAGAGCGTACAACGGAGGTGTACGGTGCTATCCCACAACGCCTTGAGGAAATTCCCCAAAGCTCCTACAAAATCTCTTTTTAGAGAAAATCCACAGTTAGGACAATTGACACTCTCACGAATAGAATTCGTGAGATTCTCGCTTCATTGGGTGTGCCTAGATGGATTAGCTATGCTAGTCCATCCCC